>CAYWUR010000097.1:0-7085 GCA_964460745.1 uncultured Desulfobulbia bacterium
TGAACAGTTACGGTTACGAGTTTATGGGAATTTGTTGCCTTTGCTGAATAGTTACAATTTTAACGGCTTAAAAGCGAAATTCCATTTTCAGTCCCCTTTGAGAGGCAAGTCGATGAATCAATACCAAAATAACAATGATTTCAAAAAAATCCAGTCAATCCTTGAATAATAAATTACTTCGTCAAAGCCCCGAAGCCGTGACGGCTTCGGTATTCATATATCCCGCAACATGTTACGAGATACGGCCTGATCAAGCATGGCCGACAGTCCTCCCCGCTCTTCGGGAGAAAAGCCGAAAACCTCCCGCCAGATTTCCTCGCTTTCCATACAAAGATAAATGCAGGTGTCCACCGCAGCCCGCCTGTTGAGCAAGTCAAAAAGCCGACGATACAAAGCCACCCGCTTTTTCCGAAAATAGCGGGACTTGCCGTCCAACCCTTCAATAAATTCTTCATAAAAGAACTTTGAATGCGGGAACCGCTCCCCGGCAATATTTTTCAAAGCAGGCAAAAAACGCAGACACCCCATGCTTATCCAGACAATACTCTCTCTGGGGACGGTATCGAACAACCTGTTCACGGTTTCGGCATAGCCGTTTTCCCAGCCCTGATGCTTGATAATCGGATCAAAATGAAAGGCGAGCTTATAACCCCAGGAAGCGCAGAGAGCCGCCGCCGCCAGACGCTCATCAAGAGAAGCGGTCCGCATTTCCTCCCTTGCCACGATCCGCGGGCTGTTTAACGACCAGGCCACGATGGTACGGCCGTTATGCGGCAGATTTTTGAGATTGTCAATGGCCGCTGTTTTGGTCTTTAATTCCAGAACAGCATTCGCTTTATCACTCATAAACCGCACGAGAATACTGCTCAAGCAGGTGATATGATCCAAGGCCATGCTATCCGTGAACTCACCGGTGCCGATCCGCCACATACGGTCGGGCTCCCGCTTGAAAGCCACGGTCATTTCAGCAAGGAGATCATCGATGTTTACAAAAAATGAAAGCCACGGATTATTCAGGTAGGCCTGCAAAATACAATAGACACAATCCATGGGGCAATTCATGCCGATATTCAATATCTGATATCCGCAACAACTATATTCCCTGGTACCGGGACAGGGTTTGAAGAATCTTCCTTTATTCCGACAAAGTAAAAGCTGCCGTTTGCCGGCGGTAAGGGCTCCGGCAAACGGCGCCGCCGCAAGATCGGGAATGACGGCGCCGGATACCGTCTGGACGGGAACATCACCAGCCCGCTCGAGAATTTCCCTGGTATAAGGAAGGGCCAGACAGCTTTCTTCCACAAAAATACGGCTGATTCCAGCAGCCGGTCCATGTAATGATCTATTTTTTTTCATAGAGTTCAGAGGCTTGTCTTCCGGTGTCTGATCGCGATATGCGGTGCGGCAGCGCAAGATAGTACCGCCCCTCCGCCGCCCGCCCGTGTTTAAGACAGCCGTTCCCGTAAATCCGGCATTTTCTGGCCAGCTCCAGATGAGCCAGCTGCCACTGTGCCGGCGTCAGGCTTCCTGATAAAAGATATTTCCGGATAGCCCGAATCCGGAATTTATCCATGCCGACTCTGTACTGCACGGAAAGCTGATCTTCCCTGCCCCCGTCCTTACTGGTGAGCGGTTGATCTATCAATAAAAAGTGATGTCTGATACTGACCCGCAGCCAGAAATCATAATCCTCGCAACACGGAAAATCCTCATCAAAAAGGCCGACCTCCTCAAAAAGTCTTCTCCTGACCATGGCCGTTGACATCCCGACAGCGCAAAGCCGCAGACTTTTACAGAAGATGTCGCCCCCCGCCCTTCCATGCTTATTTTTCTGATTCAATATCTCACCACGCCTATACCATATCTCATCTGTGTGGGAAATTAAACAGGCCGGATTTTCGCGCATGGCGGCAACCTGAATCTCGAGTTTGCGTTCAGCAAAGCAATCATCGGAATCCAGAAAAGCCAGCAGATCGAAGCCGGCGGCCCGTATGCCGATGTTCCTGGCCGCGGCCGGTCCCCGCCGTTCCTCCTGTCTTATGTACACAATATCCCGGCCATAGCCGGCAACAAGCTCGTCGGTTCGATCACTGGACCCGTCATCCACCACGATGAGTTCAAGATTTTTATAGGTCTGGGCCAGAACGGAATCGATCGCTTTTCTTAAAAAAGAACGACGATTGAAGGCGGGAATGATCACGCTCACAGACTTTTCCGTTTCCATGTTCGACAAATGTTTTGTATAACCCTTTTATTATCCTATAATATCCAAGCGCCGGTCGGAGAATGTCTGAAACATAAATCATATAATAATCAGGAAACCATATCCATGTCCATTGATCTTCTTATAAATGCCGCCCCATATGAGGTTCGTATAGCCTTGGCGGAATTCGGCAATCTTGTTGAGCTTTATCTGGAACGACCTGCTGAAAAAAGATCGGAGGGCAATATTTACCGGGGCAAAGTTATGCGGGTGCTGCCCGGCATGCAGGCCGCCTTTGTAGACATCGGTCTGGCGCGTACCGGTTTTCTATACGTCGATGATGCGTATGTCGGCGATGTCAACCTCGAAAATCATATCCTGAAAAAAGAGGCCTGCGGCGATGTCATGCCCCTGGAATCTCTTGCCTACCGTTCTCCGGGCATGAATATTGATGATCTGTTGACGGAAGGCCAGGACATATTAGTACAAATATGCAAGGAGCCCATAGGCTCCAAGGGCGCCAGGTTAACCTGCCATATTACCCTGCCCTGCCGTAACCTGGTATTCATGCCCATGACTGATCATATCGGGATTTCCAGAAAAATTGAAGCAGAAGATATCAGGCAGCAACTACGGCAGACAATAGAAGAAATACGGCCTCGGGACGCCGGTTTTATCGTCAGGACAGTGGGTGAAAATGCCTCCCGGGAGAATCTGGAAGCGGACATGGAATACCTTCTCCACCTGTGGAGCGAGATACAGGACAGGGCCGCCAAAAGTCCGATCCCCAGTCTAATTTATGAAGATCTGGACATTACCTTGCGGGCGGTGCGCGATCTTTTCACGCCGGAGGTAAAACGAGTGGTGATCGACGAACCTGAAACCTGTAAAAACGTAATAAATTTTGTCGAGACCTTTGCGCCCCACCTTAAAGACAGGATACAACTGTACACCGGCGCCGCGCCGCTTTTTGACGCCTATGGCGTGGAAGTAGAAGTTAAACGGGCGCTTGACAAAAAAGTCTGGCTGCGCTCCGGCGGATATATCATTATCGAGGCCACCGAGGCCCTGACCGTCATCGACGTTAATACCGGCCGTTATGTAGGCAAAACCGACCTTGAAGACACCATTTTCACCACAAATCTGGAGGCGGTGAAGGAAATTGCTTACCAACTGCGGCTTAGAAATATCGGCGGCATAATTATCATCGACTTTATCGACATGGAAAACGAAACTCATCGGGAGGAGGTTTTCAACGCCTTGCAGGAAGCGGCTAAAAATGATAAAAACAGGATTAATATACTCAGATTGTCGGAGTTCGGTCTGGTCCAGATGACCAGAAAAAGAAACCGCACGGATCTATGGCACGCCATGTGCGAACCATGTCCCTGCTGTGCGGGGCAAGGCCTGATAAAATCACGCCAGACCATCTGCTACGAAATCTTCCGAAAAATCAGCCGCGACGCCCTGAAATTTCAGGGCCGGAACATCACCATCAAGGTCAGCGCCGGGATGGCCTCCCTGATGCTTAAAGAAGAAGCAGCAACCATAGATAATCTGGAAAAGGAGACCGGCAAACGGCTGACTATCATCCCTGCGGATAATCTCTACAATAAAAAATATGAAATAATCTGGGAAGATCAACAAAAGGAGGCTTGAAAATTGACTGATGTACTGGCAGGAAACAAGGGCGGCAAGCCATGGCCTTATCTTTGGATTTTTGCGGTGGCGGCCGTGGCGGTTGCCGCGTTTTTCCTGGTGAGGCTGTATGAACGCGAAAAACCGCAAATCAATTTTACAAACAACATTGAACGGTTCGGGATCAGCAATGATTTAACTTTTGCGGTCACTGATTCGGGCAGCGGCATCCACGAAATCAATATTTTTCTTGTCCAAGGCAAAAAACACAAAAATATTTATCATAAGACTTTCCCTCGGCAGGGATATTTTGCCAAAGCGGGTCCAAGCCGGGTTACGGAATCATTACAGGTCAACTGCAAGTCTCTGGGCTTCGATGACGGCGCGGCGGAGCTATCGGTTACGGCAACCGATTTTTCCTTCCGGAACTGGATGGCCGGCAACGAATCCAACAAACAATATCGGATTGTCCTGGATACAAAGCCGCCCCGGCTGACACTTGATGAATGGCCGCGCTATATTAAGCCCGGCGGCAGCGGCGTTATCGTCTTCCATACAAATGAGGCGCTCACGAAACAAGGCATAATGATCAACGAAAACCTGTATCCCGGTTTTCCCTTGGGCGACCCCGCCGACGGCAAATTCGTTAGCATGATCGGCATTCCCTACGACCTGCACCAGCTTGACAAGATGGCGGCGTATGCTGTTGACAAAGCGGGCAACCGGGGAAGAAGGTATTTCAGCACGATTTTGCGAAGGACGCCCAAGAAGACCGACCGCATAGACATAAGCGATGACTTCCTGAAGCGAAAGCTCCCGGAATTAAGCCAATATTATCCCAAAATAACCGGCTCCGCGGTGCAGAAATATATCTATATAAATAAAAGCATCAGGCAAATAAATTACCATGAAATCAGGGAAATATGCAGCAAGCCCCATCCTGAACGCCTGTGGGAGGGGGCATTTAAAAGGATGGCCGGCAGCCGCCGGGCCGGCTTCGCCGACTACCGCACCTACTATTACCATGACCGCAAGATAGACGCGGAGGCCCACTTGGGTATGGATATCGCCTCTACCCGGCATGCTGAAGTAAAGGCCGCCAACAAGGGCAAGGTTATCTTTACCGATTATCTGGGTATTTACGGCAATGCGGTTATTGTCGATCACGGCCAGGGGCTCTTCAGCCTATACGGCCATTTGAGCCGGATAAACGTTAGCAGCGGCGACATGGTCGATAAGGACACGACGCTCGGTCTGACCGGCGCCAGCGGCATGGCCGGCGGCGATCATCTCCATTTCAGCGTAATCGTCAACGGCGTATTTGTAAATCCCCTGGAATGGTGGGACGCAAAATGGATTAAAAATAACATTACCGGATTTTTTTAAGGGGCTAAGGTAATTGGTTCGCCCTTATCTTCAACAATTTTTGCCAATTCTTCCAAGCCCCTGGCGTGCCCCGGCACCCTAGATAAAATCTGGCGGCAACAATTTTCCGCCTCCGAGAAATTCCGGCGCTGCCGATAAATTTTTGAAAGGCCTATTTGCGCGTAAGGATCAAAGCCTACACTCAAACTCTTTCGATAATGTCCCATGGCCTCGTCCAACTTGTTGAGGCTCAGCAGAATATCACCAACCCTGGAGTGTATGGTCTGGTTTTCCGGTTCCTTTTCCAGAATTTTCGACCACCAACGAACCGCCTCTGCAAAATTTTCCATGCCGCGGTGGCAATCCCCTAAGCCATAAAGGGCAAAGGTGTTTCCCGGCTCATACGCCGCGGCCTTTTCGTAATAAACAACAGCCTTGCCGAATTCCTTATTACGGCGGCAGATATTCCCCGCCATGGTCAGTGCCACGACATAATTGCCATCCAGGGCCAGAAGCTTATCAAAACACGCCAGGGCCTTTTCGTCTTTGCCGGTTTTATAATACAGACTGCCCAGCCCCAAAAGAGCGTATTCATCATTATCGTCAACAGCCAATGCTTTAACATAAAACGATTCCGATTCGGCGAACTTCTCCATTTTTCTGTATGAATCAGCCAAACGGACCATCACGTGTACATCGCGTTCTTCGTATTCCAGATAACGCGCCCAGAACAATATTGCCTTCATCGGCTGCCGCAGACCGCGGTAGGAATCGCCTATCCCCCGGAGAGCAAATATATTAGCGGGATCGAATTCCAGCACCTTTCCATAAAAATCAATCGCGGCATCATATTTTTTCAATTCCCGGGAAAGATCGCCAAGGCCGACAAGCACGTAAGCATTTTCCCCATCCTCCGCCAACGCCTCCAGAAAAATCTCTTCCGCCGCCTGATAATCTTTTTTCTTCAACAACTCATTGCCGAGTTTGGACAACTCGATAACGCTTCTCTTCAAACTTCTCACTTTTGCATGTTCACCAGCGGCACTGACCGTTCTTCCGCTTAGCGCCGCGGCCAAGGGGTCGTCCCATTTTTCTCCGGGGGCGATCCACTGTAGAACGTCATAAGGATGGTTCTCTTTCAACCAGGCCTCGAGTTTTTCCTCGCTTTCAGCAGGGAATTTAAAGGTAACCTTAAACTCCTCCTCTCTTTCCACCCCATCCCGCCAACTGAAGAAGGAGGTGATCGGCCCCTCGACCTGGGCTCTTATCGCCAGCCCGTTTCCAATACAATCCCGCGCCAGTTTCTCCGCATCGGCACGGCTCACCGTCGTTATCCAGCCAATAAGTATATTTACCGTTTGTCGACCTCTTATTCCGGTTAATCCCATCAATCAATCTCCATATGTAGCGCTATTATTACAAGGTCTTTTCACAACTCATTTCTCGCTGCCAGGGCAGCTTCATATGCCCGCTTGGTTAATTTATTAAAGCAGACGAAAATTATTTTTTCAATCAGCGATTGCGGGGTCAGGGCCGCCATTGTTTCATAAACCGCGATTTCGGCGGCTGCATCTTTGGGAAAACCATAAACCCCCGTGCTGATTGCCGGCAAAGCCAAGCTGGTCAAACCGTGTTCAGCGGCCACTTCAAAACAACGGCGGTAACATTTCGCCAATAACTCCGCCTCTCTCTGTTTTCCTCCATGCCAAACCGGCCCCACGGTATGAATAACATAGGCGGCCGGCAAATCATAACCTTTAGTGATTTTGGCATCACCGGTAGCGCACCCCCCTAAACCGCGACATTCCGCCAGCAGTTCAGGGCCGGCCGCCCGGTGAATAGCCCCATCGACCCCGCCGCCTCCCAGCAAAGAGGTATT
>CAYWUR010000098.1:0-7008 GCA_964460745.1 uncultured Desulfobulbia bacterium
TACGCATCGGAGGTCAAAACGAACGAACCTGGGGCACATCTGAACAGTTACGGTTGCGAGTTTAGGGTAATTTGTTGCCTTTGCTGAATAGTTACCAGTTTTTTTCAATCTGTCCACGAAATCTATTCCTTGCTACCGGCAGCCGGACGCGGTAAAGATTGATGGCGTCGTAAAAAATCCGATCTACGTACCCCAAGGGCATAAATACTTAGCCATCCCGTGATTTACGAGACCATCAAGATGTTTTTTTGACAGACATATCAGCGTGAGGGGTTCTTGTCAATGCTAATCAGCTGCATCATTCCCACGAAAGACCGGTGCTGCATGGTAATGGAAGCAATTTCCAGCATCATCAGGCAAAGGCCGACGCCGCCGGAAATCGTGCTGGTCGATGACGGCTCGACCGACAGCACCGTACCGGCCGTCTCGTCCCGTTATCCCGAGATCCGGATAATCAGGCTGTCCGGCGTCGGTCCGGGGCCGGCCCGCAATGCCGGCGCGGCCAAGGCAAGCGGCGACGTGTTAATGTTTCTGGATTCGGACGATCTCTGGTGTGACCATCATATCCAAGCCCTGCAAAAAACTTTACGCCGGGGTTTTGAAGTGGCGTACGGCGTTACCAGAACAGAGGACAGCGTTGACGGCGGTGCTTTCTTGATTCCGGACAAAGGCGACGGGATGGAGGGCGACTGTCTGCCGGCCTTGCTGCGCTGGTGTTTCATGGTCCCGTCGGCAACGGCGATCAGCCGGAAGGCCTTTACGGCCGTCAACGGTTTCGGCGCGGAAGAATTCGGCGAAGACTGGGCATTCTTCTTACGGCTGGCACAACGTTTTCCCTTCGGCTTTGCAAAAGGACCGCCTATCACCCTCCGCCGCCTGCATCATGGCAGTCTCTGTTGCCGGCCGGACAACGATAAAATTCTGACCGCCGTTCGCGGCATGAAACGAATCATTGCCGCCGAAAACCATGACAGGTCTGATGATCCGGCTCACTTTCAGCGTCTGGAAAATTGGATAATAGAAAAAGGAAAGCAAAGGAAAGGTGAAAAATGGACAACCGTTCAACAGTGGTTTCTGGCAATGCGGAAGGAGATGCTCCTTTGAAAATAGAAATCTCGGCAGCGGATCACCGCCGGGCGCTCTGCAATTGTATAGATGTGCCGGAAGCAAGCCCCTCCTTTCCAATGGCAATTACCGAGGTCGGCATAACAGGCAAGACGGTCTGGATAAATCTTTCGCCGGCCGGTTTGGGACTGCTGCCTTTCACGGCTGAAATTCATGTCGATTTGGACGCCGACAGGCGCGGCATTCATATGTCCAGGATAGAACAGGCCATCAGCGAACTATATGACCAGGAATTTACCGATCTGCGCCAATACGCCCTGTTGCTCTGCCGTAAAATAACAGAGGGCCAGCAGGCCGCTATGGGCAAAGTGCATATTGCCGGCCGTCTGCCTTTTCGGCGACAGACAACCATAAGCCGGCGGCTTTCTATTGACACCGTGGAAGTAAATGTTTACGTGCAAATAAGCAGCCGGGACAGTACGGCGGCGGCCGTGATAAAAACGGGCGCGGCGGTCTTTCATCTTACCGCCTGCCCCTGCACACAGGTCTATAACGAAGTCCTTTTCCGACGGCCGGCGGAAAATTATCCGCAGCCCACGCACTCTCAGAGGTCAAAAACAGGTTTGCTGGTTGAGACACAAGAGGAGCAAATCGGCCGTTGCACCGGACCGACCTGTGAAGAACTTATCGATTGCCTGGCCGATGCCCTGCACGTGAGTCAGGATCTCTTAAAAAGACCGGACGAGGCCGACCTGGTCTTAAAAGCCCACCAATATCCACAATTTGCCGAGGATACCGTGCGTGAAACCGCCCGGGCGGCGGGCAAGAATTTCAGAGATAAATTGCCGGCCGCCAGCCGCATAATCATAGAATCGCTAAGTCTGGAGAGTATCCACATTCACGATGTTCACTGCAAGCTGCAAACCACTATGGGAGAAATCCTTGCTGTTCTCGACATGAATCCGGCCTGATCATAACTGATCACGGCGGATAACAGCCCAATCAGATCAAGGTTCATGGTTCACTCCTGTCCTCTGCGATTCATCCTCACCTCACCGACCCGGCGGGAAACAACGGGCCGCCTCCCCTATCCTGCCTGCCCGTCGATGCTCGATATACGCGGCCACCCTTGGCAGCATATCATCGAGATATTGCCCGATTTCTTTCTCCGTCGCCGTTGTCAGGGTCTGGCAGAAAAGGCATTTGCGTTCTCCTCCTCCTGTTGACGGCAGACCGAAATCTTCAAGCAGGTGCCGCGTCACCATTTGTTCATCAAAATCATCATAAACCGGGAAACTGGTACATATTCCGAACTGCCTGGAAAATTTGGCGATTTTTTCCATGAATACCGGCGTCTGTTCGGGGTAATATTCCTGTCTTTGCGCATAACCGGTTACCATGACCGGAATAAAATGTTCCAGGCAGTAAATAACCGCTCTGGCGTGCATGGCTACCTTACAAGCCACGCACACCAGATTTTTGCCGCCGTAACGCGGCATTAGTTCTTCATATCGATCCAGCCATAACCCCTGGAACAGCCGGCCCATGTCCAGCTCTACATATTCGGCGGTCGGCGGCCCGCCTCTGCCGCTATCAGGCGCAGAATGATCAGCGGCCGGAGCCTGACCGGCCAATATCTTTTGGGCCGTCATGAATCGACGCTGCGGGAAATCATGAAATCGGCTTAAGCCGTTCAGCATATGGAGGAGATGGATATGTCGCGGCCTGGGCAGATCAGGATGATGTCCCGCCGCAGCCAGGGCGTAAAGGGCCAAGGAGTCGGTGCCGCCTGAAAAAAGTATTGCCAGTTCCTGTTTCACCATATTTCTACCGCATTGCATAAAAAAATATTATGATTTTACCCGATACCTGACGAATATCTCGCCACTAGCCTGCGGTTCGCAGGAAAGCATTGTCAGACCTAAGGTCGGGTCACCCAGGGGTAAAGTTCCATCGACCAGGGAGGCGGCAGCTCGATTGCCGGACAGGCAAGGGGCGATGGTCAGCATTATCTCATCCACAACTCCCTCCCGCAAGGCGGCATAATTAAGGCGTCCGCCGCCCTCAAGGAGAACGGCGCCGGCGCCGCGGGCGGATAGTTCCGCAATAACGGCGGCGACGGATAATCCCGTCCGGCCTGCCGGCAGCCCTATAACTTCGGCTTTTCCCGAGAGTTTATCGGCCAGGGAGACCGCTTCCTTTTCATTGGTAAATATTAAAGGCGGCGGACCTTCTGCAAACAATCGGCGGTCCGTCACCGGAATCCGGCCTGAACCGGTGATGATCGCCCGTGTGCGGTCTTTTATTATGCGACCGTCCCTGCCCCGCATTTCCGGATTACCGACCCGTAAAGTTTCCGCCCCCATAAGACTGGCGGCGGTTATTTCCCGCAATTCTTCCAACCGCCGCCGGTCGACGGCACTGCCCAGGGAAGCAGGACTTATGCGTCCGCAAATAGTACAGATTCCAACCAGCAGTACTTTCAATGTAACTACTCACAGGTAAGAGATTAATCTCCGCAAAACTCCGTATAAGGAAAACCAGTAGAACAAACCTCTAATCCGTATTGGCAACGACGCCATCAAAGTTCATAGAGGGTATCATCATGGCTGGGGATGCCGGAACGGCTGGCCTTCCCGCGCCTTTTACGTTCAAGCGCAAAAGGCTCCTCTGTTTCCAGCATGTCACCCATTTCTTTTTCAATCTGTTCCGGATCATCGCCGGCCTCCATGCGGGCCAGGGCCTCTTCCATGCCGTCTCCCAGGTTGAGTCCTGTTTTTTCGGTAAATTTGCGCATGAGGTTGGCCATCTGCCGCGGATCATCCTCTTTCACTTTTTCAGCTTCCCGGCCAAGGCTCTCAAGTGTGCTGAGCAGCCGGGTTTCGTCGATATCCGGCAAATCTCCCGCCGCCCCGTCCTCTTTTGCCCGGCCCGGCGTCGCAAAAGAAGACATCTGTCGTTTCAAACGCCGTTTCTTGCAACATGGGCACAGCGGCTGTTTGTCGGTGTTGACCCGGCTGGAAAAAAAATTAAAGATGGTATTGCAATCCCCACAGTAAAATTCATAGATCGGCATTCTACTCCTCCTGCTCCTGCCTTTTAATCAGGTAACCAGCTCAATGAGTTCCTCGGCGACATCATCCGTAATAATAACCTTGCCGATGGCTACCGGCAGAACAAAAAAAGGCCTGCCGGCCACCGCTTTTTTGTCGGTTTTCAAAAAATTTTTAATATGATTATGGTCCAGGCCGGCAGGTATGGCTACCGGTAGGCCGAAGTCGGCAATAAGATCACGCAAACGCTCCGCCTCCTGCCGCGAAAATAATTCCTTGCCGACCGCCAGGTCGGCGGCGGCGACCATGCCGATTGCCACGGCCATACCATGGGCCAGGGTATATCCCGAGGCCGCTTCCACGGCGTGGCCTATGGTGTGCCCGAAATTAAGGATCCTTCGGAGATCAGTCTCCTTTTCGTCAGCCTCGACAACCCGGGCCTTTATAGTACAGCAATTGACGATTACCTCCTCAAGCACCGACAACCGCAGGGCCAGAATCTCTTCCTTTTTATCGGCGAGGAAATCAAAAAAATTGCGGTCATAGATTACGCCGTACTTAATAACCTCGGCCAGGCCGTTCAATAATTCTTCCGCCGGCAAAGTCGTCAAAACACGACTGTCTATGTAGACACAACGGGGCTGATAAAAGGCGCCTACCAGATTTTTCCCTTCCGGTATATCCACGCCGGTTTTGCCTCCCACCGAGCTGTCTACCTGCGCCAGCAGAGTCGTCGGCACCTGTATAAAAGGAATACCCCTCATGTAGATGGCGGCCAGGAAGCCGGTAATATCGCCGGTGACACCACCACCCAGTGCGATCAAAGCATCACGGCGGTCAAAACCAAGACCGGCGAGCCGTCTGGCCAATTCTGTTATGGTACTTAGGTTTTTGTTCGCCTCCCCTCTCGGGAAAGTGATCAATTCCGCCGCCAAACCGCCGGCATGCAGAGAATCAATAAGTTCCCGGCCCAGAAGACCGGCCACATAGCTGTCGGCAATTACCGCATAACGTTTGGCAATTTTTCGACGGCTGAGTTCAACGCCGATCCGGCCCAGAAGACCTTCCTCAATAATTATCGGGTAAGCCCGTTCACCCAGGCCGACATCTATCTGTTTCATAAGGAAATCCCTCAGACAAGAAATATACGCAGTTTAATAGGATATCGATCATAAAAAAAGGGAGATGCGCAGGCATCTCCCTTTTACAGATTAATTCGACGGTTTTTTGTCCTACTTCTTCATCACGTCACCGGAAGCGGCGCCCTGCATCTTGATCTCAACTTTCTCGGTCAGACCTTCATAGTACTCACGGAGCTGAACCAGAACTTCTTCCCGGCCAAAATGATCCGGGATGTCGGCACCCTCGGAAAGCGCCTTCCGGAGTTTGGTGCCGGACAGAATGACTCGATCTTCCTTCTTGTGGGGGCACGTTCTCAAGGAAGCCATGCCGTCGCACTTATAGCAGTAGAAGGTCCAGTCAATCTTTAACGGCTGACAGAGCAGGGCCTTGCCCTCACCCTCAGGTTTCGGAATTGTATCGAAGATATCCTGCGCCTCAAACATCCCGTAGAAATCTCCGACACCGGCATGGTCACGGCCGATAAGCATACGGTTTACACCGTAATTCTGTCGAAAAGTTGCGTGCAGCAGGCCCTCTCTGGGACCGGCATACCTCATGTCCAGGGGATAGCCGCCCTGTACGACATTCTCTTTTGAGAAATAATTCTCAATCAGGGTGTCAATACATTTAATCCGAACCTCGGCTGGGATATCGCCGGGTTTCAGATTGCCCACCAGAGAATGAATAAACACGCCGTCGCAAACCTCAACGGCGATCTTGGCCAGATATTCATGGGACCTATGCATGGGGTTTCTCAGCTGCAGGGCCGCGACCTTGCTCCAGCCCTTTTCCTCAAAAAGCTGGCGAGACTGGGCCGGCGTCATATAAACGCCCGGAAATTTGGAGGGAAAATCGCCCTCGCTCAACACCTTGACAGGTCCGGCCAGACTATACTGCTTCTGGTTCATAACCATCTGCACGCCAGGATGATCTTCCATGGCAATTTCCCAGAATTTTCCATCAACACTGTCTTCACCCTGGCCCATGTAGACCTTCTCACATTCCCATTTCTTGTCGGCCTCGGTCATTTCATACTTCTCGGTTACCTTCATGGTAGCCATGATAACGCCGTCTGTATTCTCCAAGGCGATTTCGTCGCCTGTTGTTATACTGTCCGCATCTTCTTTTGAAGCCGAAAGTGTAACGGGAACGGGCCAGAAGGTCCCATCGGTGATAAGCATATTTTCACAAACGCCTTTCCAATCGGCTCTGGTCATAAACCCCTTCAGGGGGCTGAAACCGCCAATGCCCATCATGATAAGATCACCATTCTCACGAGGGGTAATTTTAATCTTTTTCAGCTTCTCGGCCTTCTCTTTTTCAGCCTCCAATGCAGATCCGTGCAGCAAACAACAAACCAATCCTTTTCCGCCATGTGGTGCAACTAATTTTGACATTTGTTTCTGTCTCCTTTTTAAGAATATTATTACAATGAAGTCTCCAGCAGGCGAATAACAGCAACCCGCTAAACTATGCAGAGAGGACGCACCGTCAACTTATCCATCTTTTAAAACACAAGTACTTTGGGAGAATTGCCAAAATTCACTTTCGGCGACATTCTGACGTTTCGTTGGAAAACAATCGTCTAACGTTTCTTGTGATAACAAATCCTCGGCCGGGGTGGAAGCCGACCAAAATCATGATATGGATATTTTCAACACCCTGCTAATAAGACGTCATCAAAACTTGAAATTTATAAAGAAGAAGACGGACGTTGTCAAGCAAAAAATGAACGGTCACTTTTCTTGTTTGCACTTAATTATTTTTT
>CAYWUR010000099.1:0-6988 GCA_964460745.1 uncultured Desulfobulbia bacterium
ATGGATACTCCGAACCATGGGAAGCCGTGAGCAAAATTAGTAGTGCCGTCCAGCGGGTCGATTATCCAGACAGATCCGGGTTGGGCCGTTTTGTGATGGGTTGCGGGAGATTCTTCGCTGAGAATGGCAATATCGGTCCGGTCGGCCTGCAGAATTTCCAGGATTACCTTTTCCGCCGCCACATCGGCTTCAGTGACCAGATCAATTTTACCCTTGTGCCGTATCTGATGCGGCGAATCGTATAATTCCCTTATAATTCCGCCGGCCGCGAGAGCGGCTTTGCCGGCCGTGAATAATAACTCGGCCTGTTCCGCCGTTCGGCAGCCTGCCGCGCATTTTTTCATTCTTTTCATATGTCAACCGCCATCCATTAATTTTGTCGTTACCGCATTTATGCCGGATTTACCGGATTTGTCGGATGAAAAGTGTCGCGGTAATCAAAGGGACCTCGTCAGAAACGTCTTTTTTGCCTCCTGGAGAGCTTACCCAAGATGATGCCAAAAAGGAATACGCCGCTGCCGGCCAGAAACCATTTGATCATATCCGGCCGTTTCTGTGACGCGCTGTTTTTACGAAGTTGCCGTACTTCCGAGGAGAGTTCGGTGTTCACAGGCTCGGCACTGGTTTTTTCCAGCAGAGAATTATATCTGTTGTCGGCTGACTGGAGTTCTTTTTTTGTTTTCAACAGGTCGTCTTTAAGTCGTGCGATTGCCGTGGTAAGCCCTCGGATTTTTTCTTCCTGCTTTTGGGGGAGAGCATCCTGTGCTGTTTTTGCGGCGGCGCTGATTTTTGTCTGGTCGGTCAGGCGGCTTTTGAGTCGGTCGTTTTCCTCCCGCAGGCGGGCGATAATTTCAGTCTTCGGCGGCGCGGTAGTGATGTACTGATTCAAAACATATCCTATTGAACCGTCTGCGGTTTTAACTTTCAGAAACGGTTTGTCCTTTGCCAGAATTTTGAGTGGGGCATTAGTTTTCAGAGTCTTAATGATCTCGGAATGCAGATCGGCCTTCTTGCGCAGGGAAATGATCAATCGGTCGGAAACATACCTGGTTTCGGCCCGTGTGGTGGCAGGCAGGGCTAAAACAAGAAGCAGCATATAAAACAAAAGGTTGCACGAGGTTTTCATGATTACTTTCCTCCTGTCCTGAAAAATTTTCAGTGCCATTTCGTCGTTACGCCTTGGTAAATCCTAGTCAAGAAGTATGAAAGGTGTCAAGTCCGGCTTTATAGATCTGGTTCACCTGTCGCGTCTTCTTCCCGGTCGGCGGGAATATGGTAGGTTTTAAGAAGGTTGAGATAGCGGGCGCCCTTTTCGGTCTGGTCGGCGATGCGGTGAATTACACTGAGCAACTCCAGCTGTTCGACCATGCGCCGGACCTGCAGTTGACCGGTTGTGCCGGCCCGGAGGAGTTTGGCCTTGAGCTGCTGATATTCTTCGTTGATGACCTTCAGCTGGCCGACGCAGATTTTGTCGGAATATTGTTCCGCTTGGACGTCGGCGCATTTCAGCAGTCTGACCACCAATCCCTTAAACGCGGCAATATCGGCAGCCAGAAGCGATTGCTCGATGGCCGGCAGTTTACTTTGGATTTCAGCTATCTTGCCGGCCAGACCCGCGGTTTCTATGTAGTACCGCGAAACCCGTAAACCACTGGGGAGCAGATCGTCCAACTCCGCCGGCAGATTGCTGCGCTGCATGAGAGTGCTGAACTCTCCGACTGCCACGACCAAGCTTTCCAGAGCGGCTTTTTCTCTGCGGAGTCTTTGTCCCAGGCCGATTTCACTGCTCATGGCGCTTATTGCCATGCGCCGGGCAATGATGCCGATCCGGCCCAGTTCCATCGCCATGGCCTGTATGGCCAGAATCGGGGTAGTTGCGACATTGCGGTCCAGGTAGCGGGGGCTGGCTTCGTCTTCTTCGGCAATACGAAAAGTTTTGTTAAGAAAATTTACCAGTTTTCCGGTGAACGGCAGCAGCGTGGTTACGCCGAGAATATTAAACGCTGTATGGAATATGGCCAGAAGAGTGGCCGGTTTGACGGTAAGCAGCAGGGTTTTATGCAGACTCGTTAAGAAAGTGAGCAGAAAAATCAAAAGCAGCAAGGCCAAGACGCCGGTAATGAGATTAAAGGCAACGTGCGCCGCTGCTACTCGTTTGGCGTTGGGAGTCGCCCTCAGAGCGGCAAAGGTTGCGGTTGTGGTGGTGCCGACGTTGGTGCCGATTACCATCGCGGCGGCGGCGTCGATTTCAATGACACCGTTGCCGGCGGCCGTCAGGATAATAGCCATGGCCGCGCTGGAGGACTGCATGAAAAAAGTTAATATAAACCCTATGCCCACGGATAACAGCATGCCGCCGGGGCTGCTGCCTGTCAGGGCGGCGAGAGGGAGCCCCCCCCCAAGTCCTGCAAAGGCTGTTTTGAGGATGCCGATACCGAGAAAAAATATGCCGAAACCGGCAATAGCTTGACCGGCGGCGGAATGTCGGCGGCCGCCGCCCACAAATTTTATCAACATGCCGATGCCGACGGTGGGCAGGGCAAAGGCGCTGATTTTGAAATGAAAACCGATTAAGGCGACAAGCCAGCTTGTCATGGTGGTGCCGATATTACTGCCATAGGTTACCATTATGGCCTGGCCAAGGGTTAAGAGACCGGCGTTGACAAAACCAATGGTTGCCACAATCACCGCGCCGGAGGATTGAACCAGCGAGGTAATCAGAGCGCCCGACATGATGCCGCGTAAGGCCGTATTGGTGGAACGTGTCAGGATTTTTCGCAGAGCATGACCGGAGGCAAGTTTGAGGCCGTCGGTCATCAGCCATATACCCAGCAGGAAAAGGCCGATGCCTCCCGTTAGACTTCCCAGCATATTTATAGTCATCCTGAGCCCATAACGGTCTATCAATATTGAGTGGTTGAGTCGTTAAACAGGATTGTGAATGTCTTTTTTATCACTGATAATATAAGATATACCTGTAACATGTTATAATAAGCCGGCAAAGGAAATATTGATGGCTAAGTATTTATGCCCTTTGGGTGAAAAGTCCGATCCACTGCGTCGTGGAGCATTTTTGTGGGGTCGTTTAACCTGGTGATAAAGAAGCTGTTTTTAGCAATCGGCGTGCTGTTGTGCCTTGTTCCCCCTGCTGCCGCCGGGCAGAAGATTGCCGTACTGTTGAGTTCCCGTCTGCGGCCTTACGAAGACGCCCGGCAGGGCTTCGAACAGTTCTGGAACACCGTGCCGCCGCAAGGCGGCATGAAAAGTATCCAAGCCGTCACTATCGACAATTTTGTTCTGTCCGAGGAACCGGATGTCAAGGAACTGCGCCGTCGTATTGCGGCACGGCAGCCGGCGCTTCTTCTTGCCGTGGGGAGCAACTCCCTTGCCTTTCTGAAGAAATTTCACGATATTCCCATTATCTACCTCATGGTCCCCTATCCCCAGGCGATTATTGCCGGTCAAGCCAATGTTACCGGCGTAAATCTCGAGATTTCGCCGACTCGGCAACTGGCCGGCTTTCTCGATGTCTTGCCGGGACTGAAGCGGTTGGGGCTGGTCTATGATCCGAACCACACCGGCGGCCTGGTTGCAGAAGCCCGCGTTGCCGCCCGGGCAAGAGGGCTTATCCTCCTGGCCAGGGAAGCTCATAGCACCCCGGCGGTCAATACCGCCCTTGAAGAAATGGCCGGCCGTATCGATGCCTTCTGGATGCTGCCGGACCTTACCGTGACCACGCCGCAGACCGTGGAACTTATCCTCCTCTTTTCCCTTGAAAATCAGGTGCCGGTTTTTACCTTTTCAAAAAAATATTTAAAACTTGGGGCAATGGTATCCATCTCCTTTGATGCCTGGGAAATGGGTGGACAGGCAGGCAAAATGGCCAGACGTATTTTAAGTGGGGTCGATATGCGGCAGGTGCCGCCGGAAAAGGTCGAGACGGTCAAAACCGAGGTGAATGACAACATAGCAAAGAAGCTGAATATTATAGTTAATCCGAACAAAACGGGGCATTGAGTCGGGCGGCCGGATATGAATATTATAAATTTTCTGAAAAATTATCTAAGAAGTTTCAGCGCCAAGGTGTTTGTCAGCCTTGTTTTAACAATGGTGCTGGTAATGGGCGCCATGAACATTTTTTTTGTGCGGTTCGAGAAAGCGCGCCTTGCGGAGCATCTGCGGGAAGAGGGGAGAATTCTAACCCATCTTCTTGCCCGCAATGTCCGGTTGGGTATTTTTGCCGATGATGAGGCGCAGCTGATGAACGCGGTCGGCGCGGTGCTGGGGCAAAAAAATATCGATAATGTTTTCGTGTTTGATGCGGCCGGTGAGTTATTAAAAAGCGGCAGGCGCGGCAAAGATGGAGTGGGGCCAGCCACGGCCGCGGACCTGGGGCCGAAGTGGCATGATAAAATTAATAAATTGCAGGCGTCGCCGGCTTATATATGCGAAGAGCAGAGGGACCGGTTTGTCTTTTTTGCGCCGGTCTTCGCCGCGCCGGTATTTTCCGGGGATAGCCTTTATTTTGCAGAGGAGTCGGTCTCGCCGGTCGGGACCAAGGTTATCGGTTATGTCGCGGTAGTTGTCGGCAAGCAGGAAATAGCGCGAATTTATCGTTCAACCGTATTGAACGGCACGGCCATGATGCTGGTGTTTCTGCTTGTCAGCGTGGTGGGGACATATTTTGTCATACGGGCGGTAACCAGGCCGCTCAGCCTTTTGCTGACGGATATCAGATCGCACGGTATCCAGGTAAAAGCCAAGGATGAACTGGGTATGCTGCACGATACCTTTGCCAGCATGATTGCGACGGTCTCTCAATCTTTTGCAACTATTTATGATCTTAAAGCCGGTCTGGAAAAAAAGGTGGCGGAACGGACTTTCGAGTTGGCCGAACGGCAGCGGTTTCTTGAGAAAAGCAATCAGCGGCTGGAAAAAAGCCTGCGGGAGTTGCGGGAGACCCAGGCCCAATTGATTCAGTCCGGCAAAATGGCGGCGCTTGGGCAACTGTCGGTCGGCATTGCTCATGAAATAAATAATACGACAAATTTTATTTCGGGCGCCCTGCCTTCCTTGAAAAAACGACTGGCCGGTCTGAAAATCGTGCTGGCCGGCCGGGATATGGCAGAGGCGCCGAATCTCCTCGGTGATTCCGGCCCTGTCCGTAATTACAAGGAACTGCTGGCGGGCATTGATGTCCTCCTGGCCAACATAGAAGAAGGCGCCTATAGAACAGCCCGTATCGTCAAGGACCTCAACTGTTTTTCCCGGCTGGACGACAAGGTCTTCAGACAAACCGATCTTCACGAAGGTCTGGATAATATTCTCAGGGTTCTGCGTCATGAATATAAAAATCGTATTGAGATCATCAAGGATTATGATCATGATCTGCCGCGGGTTTTCTGCCTTGCCGGTCAGATAAATCAGGTGTTTATGAATATCTTGATAAATGCACTGCATGCCGTGTCGGGCACGGGTAATATCCGGATCGTCACCCGCCGGGTGGACGGCAACGTCCATGTCAGCATCAGAGACAGCGGCGCCGGAATTCCCGCCGACATTCTGCCTAGAATATTTGAGCCTTTTTTTACTACAAAGGATATGGGAAAAGGGACAGGGCTCGGTCTGGGGATTTCCTACGGCATTATTCAGAAACACGGGGGTGATATCAAGGTGAAGAGCGAACTCGGCAAGGGGACGGAAATTGAGGTGATTATTCCGATTGATCAATCTGATAAAGCCGTTAATCAGGCTTAACCCCGCTTTAATATGAAGCGCATGAATGTGAGGAAAGAGAAAGGCTGATCATGAACGAAACAGAAAAAATTAGACTGCTCTATGTAGACGACGAAGAGATAAATCTTATTAACTTCAAGATGGCTTTTGACGAGGAATACTCTGTCGTCACCGCCTCGTCCGGCGCCGAAGCGCTGGCTGTGTTTGCCGAAGGCAGGGGATTTGCCATGGTAGTTGCGGATCAGCGCATGCCGGGCATGACCGGTGTTGAATTGCTGGAAAAAATGTTTACGATAAATCCCGAACCGGTTCGTATTATTCTTACGGCATATACGGATGTGCAGGACATTGTCAGCGCCATCAACAGGGGACATATTTATCAGTATATCACCAAACCGTGGGATGAAAACAAACTCCGTATTATTCTTGCGCGGGCTCATGAAGTATATTTGCTGGAACAATCCAACAGGCTTCTGCTGGCGGAACTGAAAAAAAAGAATCGGGATCTCACGCAGCTTAATACCCGGCTGCGTAATGTTAATGAGCAGCTGACGAGTGATATTGCCAGGCGAAAAAAGGTTGAGAGAGCCCTGCGCGACAGTGAAGAAAGATATCGGACCCTTGTTGAAACCATGGAGGATACCGTCTATGCGATTGACAGGGAGGGACGATTTACATATGTCAGCCCGGCGGGCGAAAAACTTTTCGGCTGGCCGATTTTTGAAATGTTGGGGCGGTATTTTATGAAGTCCCTGAGTCCCGCCTGCCGGGCGAATATCGCGGGACAATTTAACGGAGATCCGGCGGATTATAACTTACGCTCCCGTCAGGTCGAGGTGGTCAATAAAAACGGTACGGTTATTCCCGTGGAGGTTAACGCCACCACGCTGTTTGACGCTGAAGGCACGCCCTGCGGCGGAATCGGCGTGGCCAGGGATATCACCTTTCGGCGGCGGGAAGAAAAAAAACGCCGGGAACTGGAAATCAAGATGGTTTCACAAGCTAAACTGGCGGCCTTGGGTGAGCTCGCCACCGGCATTGCCCATGAGATTAATCAGCCCCTTTCTTATATCAATATTATCTGTCAGGCAGCCTTGCGGGATTTCAAGTCGGCAAGGGCGGATGAAAAAGAGTTGGCAGTTGATTTTGCAGAGGCGCTTCGTCAGGTATCAAGAATTTCCATGATTATAAATCACCTGCGGACCTTCGGGCACGCCGGGACCATAACGCCGGCCCCCGTCCAGCTGGAAAC
>CAYWUR010000100.1:0-6701 GCA_964460745.1 uncultured Desulfobulbia bacterium
TGAACAGTTACGGCTACGAGTTTAGGATAATTTGTTGCCTTTGCTGAATAGTTACGATTGATGGACGCTTAT
Source organism: uncultured Desulfobulbia bacterium (assembly GCA_964460745.1). Classification (GTDB taxonomy): domain Bacteria; phylum Desulfobacterota; class Desulfobulbia; order Desulfobulbales; family BM004; genus CAYWUR01. The sequence continues at coordinate 73 of CAYWUR010000100.1, forward strand.
AACCCACAACCGGCAACCGATTAATGTTTTATAATTTTCTTTATCCTCTACATTACTTGTTCAGCGGCTTCAATGTCTTCCGCTATATCACCTTCCGGTGCATAGGCGCGGCCATGACCGCTTTCCTGCTTATCGTGCTGACTGGCCCATGGTTTATACAAACCCTCAAAAAGCATCAAATAGGCCAGGTAATCAGAGACGACGGACCGGCATCGCATCACCGCAAAAAAGGCGTGCCCACAATGGGAGGCATTCTCATTCTCCTTGTCGTGCAACTCACGACGGTCCTATGGGCGGATCTCACCAACCGCTACGTCTGGCTTGTTCTCTGTGTCACCCTGTTGTTCGGTTTCATCGGCGCGACCGATGATTATAAAAAAATAAAACAAAACAACAGCAAGGGACTGCCCCCCCGGGAAAAGATGCTTCTCCAGATCCTGGCGGCCTCCCTGGTGGGGGCCTTTCTCTTTATTTCCCCAGGTTTCGACGGTCATTTGAGCTTTCCATTCTTAAAGAACGTCCAGCCTGATTTAGGCTGGTGGTATATCCCCTTTGCGGTAACAGTCATTATCGGCGCCTCAAACGCCGTTAATCTGACGGACGGGCTGGACGGCCTGGCGGTCGGCCCTACGGTAATCACCGGCAGCGTTTATCTGATATTTTCTTACCTGGCCGGGCATGCCCTGCTCGCCCGCTACCTGCAGATCCCCTATGTGCCGGGCTCCGGGGAGATAGCGGTTTTCTGCGGCGCCCTGGCAGGCGGCAGCCTGGGTTTTCTCTGGTTTAACGCCTACCCGGCCCAGGTATTTATGGGTGATGTCGGTTCCCTCTCTCTGGGCGCGGCCCTGGGGACGGTCGCCATAATAATAAAGCAGGAATTTCTTCTGGCAATCGTGGGCGGAATTTTCGTGCTGGAGGCTGTTTCCGTAATTCTACAGGTGGGCTTTTTCAAAATGACTCACGGCAAAAGAATTTTTTTAATGGCCCCCTTTCACCACCATTTCGAAAAAAAAGGCTGGGCCGAACCCAAGGTGGTTGTCCGTTTCTGGATCATATCCATAATCCTTGGACTAACCGCCCTAGCAACACTAAAACTAAGGTAACTATGTCATATGCACCCCATCTTCGAGCGATCAGGCCGCCTCACATAGCAGCACTATAGATTCGTTGGCCCGCTTACCCGAATATGGAGCACATATGACATAGTTACAAATTATGGACTAGTAAATGACTGCCATGTCCACAAAACAACAACAACTCATCCACCCCGGCGTCCACATACTGGTTGTGGGGCTGGGGATATCCGGAATTGCGGCCGTTAAGTTTTTCAAAAGCCGCGGGGCCAGGGTTTCAGTCTCGGACGTCGCGCCGGCCGCAGGAGTCAATCGGGAGGTTTTGCAGTGGTTGAAACAGAATGACGTGTTTGTCGAAACCGGCGGTCATTCCGTCCGGCTCTTTACCGCGGTCGACCTGATTTTTACCAGTCCGGGCGTGCCGCTGGATACCGCCGTTCTGAACGCCGCCCGCGCAAAAGCCATTCCCGTACTCGGCGAGCTGGCCTTTGCCGCCCCATATTTACAAACACCGGTGGTGGCTATAACCGGCACAAACGGCAAGACTACGGTCACCACCCTGATGGGCGACATTTTGCGGGCCGCCGGGAAAAAGGTGTTTGTCGGCGGCAATATCGGCACCCCGCTGTTCGGATACCTGACAAAGCAGGAGGCGGATGTGGTTGTCCTGGAGGTCAGCAGTTTTCAATTAGATACGGCCGGCGACTTCCGACCGCACGTTGCCCTGCTGCTTAATATTTCGCCGGACCATCTTGACCGGTACCGGTCTTTCGCTGCTTATGCCGCGGCAAAATTCAAAATTTTCAGCGCCCAACAGCCCGAGGACCTGGCCATTATGAATGTCGATGATCCGGAAATTATCAACCGGCGCGCCCAATGGCCGCAAAGCCGACGTTATTTTTTTGGAAGCCGGCTGACCGAGGGACCGGGGGCCGTTATCCGCAATAAAACAATAATCCTGTCAGGATACGCCACTACCGACGACGACGGTAAGCCGCCGGAGACATATGACTTGACCGACGGTATGTTATCGACGCCGCCAAACCTGCAGAATGCCGCCGCCGCCGTTTTGGCCGCCCGTTTAATGGGCTGCCCGGCGGCAGACATCAAAAAAGGGCTTAAACATTTTACGCCGCTGCCCCATCGCCTGACGCCGGTGGCCGAAATCGACGGGGTCAAATATTACGACGACTCGAAGGCGACAAATATCGGCGCTGTTCAGGCCGCGCTTGCCGCCATGCCGCACCCGGTCATACTTATCGCCGGTGGCAGGGACAAGGGCGGCGACTACGGCATTCTCAAAGAGTCAATCCGACAAAAAGTCAAGTGCCTGCTGCTCATCGGCGAGGCGCAAGACAAGATGGCCGGGGCTTTTGCCGGCCTGACACAAATAAAAAAAGCGCACGACCTGGAGGAAGCCGTCCGGTTGGCACAAGCCACTACGACGCCGGGAGATATTGTTATCCTATCCCCGGCATGCGCCAGTTTTGATATGTTCGGCAGTTTTGTCCAAAGGGGGGAAGTATTCAAACACGCCGTAACGGCACTAGAAAAAAGGAGATAAGGAGACCATGGTAACTGTTTGCTGCATATGTCGCAGGACAAAAAGCGAAAAAGGCTGGATAAACCAATTACACTCGGAACATGTAGAACTCTCGCATGGTTATTGTCCAAAGTGTTATCTGAAAACAATCAGGGAGATTGAAGACTTTCATGTCGAGGCGCAGCCTTATATGAAAACCTCCTCAAAAAAATATGATGTCGGATATTGTCACGGCCTGGAAAATTGATGGACTTTTTGATAGTCCTGAAATCGGGAGGAACAGCGTATGAGTGTGACGACAATCTGTAGCGTATGTCATGAAAAAATGAACTTGGACGGCTGGGTTGATCAGTTCCTTGATCAATACAATAATCTTTCGCAGGCGTACTGCCCGGAGTGCTACCGGCAAATCACCGCGAAGATGCAGACCGGCAAGGGAAAACCGCGCCCCCGGTTCATGTGGCTGTTGAATTTAGGATCTACAGCAAAAAACATTGAAACAAGCATGTAAAAGTTCCATAAGAATGCTGGTTGTCGGCGGCGGCACCGGAGGACATCTTTTCCCGGCTATAGCTGTAGCCGAGGCGTTATTGAATTATTCCCCCGGCAGCAAGGTTCTCTTCACGGGCACAGGCCGCCGGATAGACAAAAACGCCCTGGCCGGCCGACCGTTTGAGACGGCAACTATAAAGTGTCAAGGCTTAAAAGGGAAAAATATGCTTGCCGTCCTGCGCACTATTACACAATTGCCGTCTTATCTCCAGACGGCGATCGGCATAATCAGAAAATTCAAGCCCGATCTGGTCTTTGGCGTAGGCGGTTACGTAAGCGGCCCGGTAGTGCTGGGGGCGTGGCTTTTAAAAGTTCCCGTCTTCATCCATGAGCAGAACGCCGTACCGGGTATAGCTAATCGGCTGTTGGCCGAATTGCTAAAAAAATATTTGTTTCCATGCCCGGCAGTGAAAGCTATTTTCCTGCAGGAAAAAGTATTATAAGCGGCAACCCCATCCGGCGGGAATTACTGGCCGCGGCAGCAGCTAATTTTACCCGGCCGCCGGACAAAACAACTCTTCTGGTACTTGGCGGCAGCCAGGGAGCGCACCGCGTCAATCTCCTGCTCCCGGCGGCCATGGCGGCAATAAAAAAACAACGGCTCACTTTACCGGCCGGATTCGAAATAATCCATCAGACAGGCGAAAAAGATGAAAAACAAACGCGCGCCGCTTATGCCGACCTGGACATCAAGGCACGAGTAACGCCGTTTATCAACGATATGGCCGAGGCATACAACAGAGCGGATCTGGTAATTTCAAGGGCCGGCGCCACGACCCTCGCCGAGTTAGCGCTTTTTAAAAAACCGGTTATTCTGATTCCTTTTCCATATGCCGCCGATAATCATCAGGAAAAGAACGGGGATCTTTTTGTCGGCAACGGCGGCGCAAAAATGTTTCGCGAAACGGAATTGTCCGGGGAAAAGCTGGGCAGGCAAATAATAAATCTTCTGACAAAGCCCAAACTACTGGGGGATATGGCGGCACAAAACGGCAGACTGGCAGCCCCCAAAGCCGCCGAGATTATTCTGAATGAATGTTTGACATATGTATAAAAAGACACAACACATACATTTTGTCGGGATCGGCGGCATCGGCATGAGCGGCATTGCCGAAGTGCTTATTAATCTCGGCTATAAGGTAAGCGGCACCGACCTTGCACAATCGGAAATAACCGACCGACTGACTGATCTCGGCGGCACAATCCATATCGGTCATGACGCGGGGCGCATCAAAGGCGCGGACGTGGTGGTAAAATCATCCGCCATCCGCGAAGACAATCCGGAAGTAGCGGCAGCCCGCCAGGCCCATGTTCCGGTGATTCCGCGGGCTGAAATGCTTGCCGAGCTCATGCGGTTGAAAAAATACGGCATCGCCATAGCCGGCAGCCACGGCAAAACGACGACGACCTCATTAGTCGGTTGGATACTTGCCCAGGCAGGTCTTGACCCCACCGTGATAATCGGCGGCAAGGTCAACAATCTGGAAGGCAGCAACGCCAAGTTGGGCGCCGGCGATTTTCTGGTAGCCGAAGCCGATGAAAGCGACGCCTCTTTTCTGAAACTCTCGCCGGTGCTTGAAATCGTCACTAATATTGACCTGGAGCATCTTGATTATTACCGGGATATTGATCAAATAAAAAATGTCTTCCTGGAATTTATCAACAAAATCCCTTTTTACGGCGCCGCCATACTATGCCTTGATAATCAACGTATCACGGAAATACTGCCGGCCGTGGAAAAAAGAATTATCACTTACGGCATGACGGGTCAGGCCGATATTCACGCCGGGAAAATCACGGCAGCCGGTCTGCACTCCAACTTTGAAGTCTTAAGAGGGAAAGAGACGCTGGGTGAAATCACGTTGTCTTTACCGGGCCGTCATAATATTTATAACGCCTTGGCGGCCGTCGCCGCGGGATTGGAGCTGGAGATTCCGTTCGCGACCATTGCCGCCGCCATACGGAACTTTTCAGGGGTGCAGCGGCGGCTGCAAATCCGGGAAGAAGAGAAAGGGATACTGGTGGTGGATGATTACGGCCACCACCCTACCGAAGTCCGCGCTACCATCGGCGCCCTGCGTGACGCCTGGCCCGGCCGTCGGCTGGTGGTCTTGTTTCAACCGCATCGATATACCCGGACCAAGGCCCTGTATAAGGAATTTCTCACTGCTTTTCACGGCGCCGATCTCCTTTTCCTGACCGGGATATACGCCGCCGGCGAAAAACCAATCGCGGGAATTACCGCCGAATTCCTGTTGGAAGGCATTAAACGGCATGGCCAACGGCATGCGTATCTGGTACCCTTGGTTGATGATCTGCCGGCACAAGTAGTACCCATGCTGGCCGAAGGTGATGTCGTACTGACATTAGGCGCCGGGAATATATGGCAGGCCGGCTTGATTATTATGGATCTTTTGCGACGCCAACTATGACTGTCTTGAATTCATACGCCGGGGAGCTGGCACGGTTCTGGGAAGGAAAAATATTATGGCAATGCCCCCTGGACCGCTTTACGACGCTGAAAGTCGGCGGCCCGGCCGATGCCGTGTTGTTCGCCGAAAAGACAGAGGATCTGCGTCGCCTGCTGCAATGGCTGCGGACAAATAATATCCCCTGGCTGGTAATCGGCCGCGGCAGCAATATCCTCGTCCCGGACGAGGGCTTTCACGGCATAGTGATCGTCCTCGGCAAGGCGTTTGCCGCGATCGAACCGCTGTTTGACGCCGCGGCAGCGGCTGAAAACAAAAAGCTGCTGATTCAGGCGGGCGCCGCCTGTCCCCTGGCCAAACTGGTGAACTGGTGTTCGTCGTTTCCGCCACTCGGACTCTCGGGCCTGGAATTCGCGTATGGCATTCCGGGAAGCGTCGGCGGCGGCATTATCATGAATGCCGGCGCCTGGGGCATGGAACTCGGCGAAATTATTCATTCGATAACATCGCTCGATCAGGAAGGCAACATCATCACCGAAAAAAATGCTGAATTAAATTTTACATATCGCGGCTGGAGCCGCAAGGCCGGCAAAGGCAAAAGAGTGATAATTCTCTCGGGAATTTTTGCGCTTACGGCGGCCCCCAAGGATAAGATAAAGGCGTCATGCCGGAAATACGGAAAAAGCCGGCGAGTCCATCAACCGCTGGGAATGGCCAGTGCCGGTTCCTTTTTCAAAAATCCGCCGACGCGCGCCGCGGGCAGATTGATCGAAGAAGCCGGTCTAAAGGGGCATAAAATCGGCGGAGCAATGGTCTCGTCCCGGCACGCAAACTTTATCGTCAACACCGGGAACGCCACGGCAAAGGACATCATGAATCTCATGCAGGAAGTGCAGACCAGGGTTTTCAACAGCTCGGGGATTATGCTGGAGCCGGAGGTTCATATTCTGTAACTGTTCAGCTGCACCCCATTTTCGTTCGTTTTGTCCTCCTCACGTACAGGGAGTACGCATCGGAGGTCAAAACGAACGA
>CAYWUR010000101.1:0-6680 GCA_964460745.1 uncultured Desulfobulbia bacterium
CATCAAAGCCCCTATCTCAGGCCGTATCGGTCGCGTCAATTACACCCGCGGCAATCTGGTAAATCCTGCCACCGGCCCTCTGGCCCGCATCGTTCAGGTAACACCCATCCGGGTTGTCTATTCCGTCAGTGAAAACGATCTCGCCAGCATACAGGTAGCCCCGGTCGGCAGCGACCGAAACAGCAACCACCTGCCGGCGCCGGAACTCAAGATGGCGGACGGCAAGCCCTATCCCGCCGCCGGCCGGGTGTCATTCGTTGACAATCAAGTCGATGCCGCCACCGGCACCATTGCCGTACGGGCCGATTTCCCCAACCCGGACGGAATTCTCATCCCCGGCCAATATGTCACCGTCCTCACCAAAACCGCCGCTTCCAGAATAATGCCCATAGTGCCGCAGGCCGCGGTCTTGACGGGCAAGGAAGGCCGCTTTGTCCTCATGGTGGAGAACGGTATCGTCGTCCCCCGGCCGATCATCACGGGACCGGCGGTGAATAACGGCTGGGCGGTAGAATCCGGGCTTGCGGTCGGCGAAGAAATCATCATCTCCGGCATCCAGAAGGTACGGCCCGGCATGCCGGCCAGGGTAGCGCCTTCCCCGAACAGGGAGCAGAAAAAATGATCGCCCGCCTTTTTATCAACCGGCCGCGCCTGGCGGCGGTGATCTCCATTGTCATCACCATCGCCGGACTCATCGCCCTCAAAAATATCCCGGTGGCCCAATATCCGCAGATCACCCCGCCGGTGATCCAGGTCAGCGCTTTCTATCCAGGCGCCGGCGCCGAGGTACTGGCCAACACCGTGGCCGCTCCTCTGGAAAAGGAAATCAACGGCGTGGACAAAATGCTCTATATGTCCTCTACCTGTTCCAATTCCGGTCTTTACAGCCTCTCGGTCACCTTCGCCGTAGGCACCGACCCGGATATCGATCAGGTTAATCTTCAAAACCGCATCCAGCTTGCCACGCCCAAACTACCCCAGGAGGTGGTGGCCCAAGGTATTCAGGTTCGCAAGCGTTCCTCAGACATGATGGCGGTGGTGGCCTTCTATTCCCCGGATAAAAGCCGGAACATGCTCTTTTTAAGCAATTATGTCAGCAACAAGGTAAAAGACGCCCTGGTCCGCTTAAACGGCATCAGTGACGCCTTTATCTTCGGAGAAAAGGAATACGCCGTGCGCATCTGGATGGATCCCGACCGCCTCACCGCCCTGAAAATGACCGCCGAGGACGTCATCGCCGCTATCCGTAGCCAGAATATCCAGGCGGCGGTAGGGGCGGTGGGCCGGGAACCGCTGACCCATGTCCGGCAGGTGCAGTATACCCTGCGGGCCAAAGGCAGACTGGCTGATGTGCAGGATTTCAAAAATATTATTATCCGCGCCAACAACGAAGGCGGTCTGGTGCGGTTGACCGACATAGCCAGAGTGGAATTGGCCGCCAAATCATATGGCCACACCGATATGTTGAATGGCAGGCAAGCAGCGGTCATGGCCCTCTACAGGACAGCCGACGCCAACGCCATGGATACCATGCGGGCGGTGCGCAAGGAATTGCGGCATCTGCGCCGGGAAATGCCCCCCGGGGTCAAGGATGAAATGATTCTGGACACAACCCGCTACGTCTCCGCCGCCATTAACGAAATTGTCCGGACCCTGGCTCTCACCTCACTGCTGGTAATTCTGGTGGTCTTTCTCTTTCTCCAGGACTGGCGGGCAACGCTGGTGCCGGCGCTGGCCATTCCGGTATCGCTCATCGGCACCTTTGCGGTGCTTCTGGCCCTGGGTTATTCCGCCAATACCATCTCCCTCTTTGCTCTGATCATGGCCATCGGCCTGGTGGTGGACGATGCCATAGTGGTGGTGGAAAATGTCCATCGGGTCATGCATGAAGAGGGACTGGCGCCCAGAGCAGCCGCCATTCGGGCCATGTCACAGGTAACCGGGCCGATTATCGCCACCACCCTGGTGTTGCTGGCGGTTTTTGTGCCGGTGGGCTTCATGCCCGGGATCACCGGCCAACTCTACCGGCAATTCGCGGTAACCATCTGTACCGCGGTGCTGATCTCGTCTATTTGCGCCCTGTCGCTTTCTCCGGCCATGTGCGCCACGGTCCTGCGACCTCCCCGGCCTCATACCAGAGGACCGTTCGGCTGGTTCAACCGCTTCCTGGAAACGGCGCGGCGCAGCTATATCCGTGGTTCATCCTTCCTGATTCGCCGGATATTTCTTGCGCTGCTTCTTCTGGTACTGATTTTCGGCGCCTCTGTTTTTCTTTTCACTCATAGCCCTACCAGCTTCCTGCCTCAAGAGGACCAAGGCTATTTCTTCATGAACGTCCAGTTGCCGGAAGCGGCTACCCTTTCCCGCACTACCGGGGTCATGCACCGAATTACCACTGATATCAAGGCCATTGACGGAGTAAAGGACGTCATCGGCGTTTCCGGTTTCAGTCTGCTGGCCGGTGATGCCGACAACGTCGGCCTGGCTGTGGCCATTTTAAAACCATGGGATGAGAGGAAGCTGCCCGGCCAACAGTTGAAAGCCATTGTCGGCCAGGCCCAGGCCCGACTGGCCGCCATCAGCGATGCCAACGCCTTTGCCTTCGCACCGCCGCCCATCATGGGTCTCGGCACCAGCGGCGGCTTCGATTTTCGACTGCAGGCCAAGGCCGGCCAGAGTCCGCGGGAATTGTTCGGCGTTGCCATGAGCCTGATGATGGCCGCCAATCAGGATCCCCGTCTGGCCCGGGTTTTCACCACATTCACCGCCAACACGCCGCAGATCTTTGTTGATATCGACCGCACCAGATGCCAGGCCATGGGAGTGCCGGTTTCCCGGATATTCGCCACCCTGCAGGCTCAGTTAGGCTCCGCCTATGTTAATGACTTCAACTTAAACGGCCGTACCTACCAGGTCAAAATTCAGGCCAGGGAAGCGAGCCGGGACACAACCGCTGATATTGAAAAACTCTATGTCCGCAGTGACCGGGGGGCCATGGTGCCTATGAAAAGTCTGGTACGATTAAAGACTATTCTGGGTCCACAACTCGTCAACCGCTATAATCAGTTTGCCAGCGCCCGCTTCAACGGCCAGGGAGCGCCGGGTTTTTCCTCCAGTCAAGCCATGGCGGCCATGGAGGAAATAGCGCAGAAAATTTTGCCGGCCGGCTTCAGCCATGACTGGTCCTCCATGTCCTTTCAGGAGAAAAAGGCCGGCGGCCAGGTAGCAGGACTTTTCGCCCTGGCCCTGGTATTCGCCTATCTTTTTCTCGTCGGCCAGTACGAGAGCTGGAATATACCGCTGGCAATTATCGTCTCCATTCCGGTGGCCACTCTGGGGGCTTTGGCCGGTCTGTTCTTCATGCATATGCCTCTTTCCATCTACGCTCAGATCGGCCTGATTTTACTGGTGGGTCTGGCGGCAAAAAACGCCATCCTCATCGTTGAATTTGCCAGAGAACGACATAATGACGGCCTGCCAACGGCCGAGGCGGCATTGGAGGGCGCCCGCATTCGTTTCCGGCCGGTGCTGATGACCGCCTTCACCTTTATCCTGGGCGTACTGCCAATGGTGCTGGCCACCGGCGCCGGAGCCGGCAGCCGCCGGGCCATCGGCGCCACGGTCTTTGCCGGCATGCTGGTCTCCACCATGTTCGGCATTTTTCTGATTCCGGCTCTCTACTATGTTTTTCAAACGCTGCGGGAAATCAGAGGCAAAAAATCAAAGGACAGAGGACAAAAGAATGCTTAGGAGCCTAAGGTCGATAAAGAAAAGCCTCGGGACGCTTGTTGTGCTGCTGGTTTCCGGCTGCGTTATGGTGGGGCCGGACTACACGCCGGTAAAACCGGATACGCCGGCGGCCTGGCACAGCAATCTTGCCGGGGGACTTAAGGCGGGACAGGCCAACCCCCTGATTCTGACCAGATGGTGGCGGGAATTCGATGATCCCCTGCTGACCGATCTTGAGGCCGAAGCGGGGCGGGCGAAGCTGGAGCTGCGCGAGGCCGGGGCCAGGCTGCGGGAGGCCAGAGCGCTTGCGGGAATCAGCCACGCCGGGTTTTTTCCCGGCCTGGATGCCGGCATCTCCGCCACCAAATTCAGATCAATAGGAAATACCACCGGCGGCAGCGAAACGGAAATCTACAACGTCGCATTTGATGCCGATTGGGAGTTGGATATCTTTGGCGGCAAGCGACGGATCATTGAGGCGGCGGAGGCCGATCTGGCCGCCAGCCGCGCCGCCCGGCGGGATGTCCTGGTAAGCCTTACCGCCGAGGTGGGCATCAATTATGTTGATGTCCGCACTTATCAAGCCCGGCTGGCCGCGGCCCGTAAAAATCTCGAGGCCCAGGAACACACCTATGACCTCAATAATTCCCGCTATCAAGCCGGACTTATTGATGAACTGGCCGTGCAGCAGTCCCGTTACAATCTGGAACTAACCAGTTCACAGATACCCCGGCTTGAGACCGGACTTACAGCGGCCATGAACCGTCTGGCCGTACTCCTTGGGAAACAGCCCGGCAACCTGCATGACAAACTGGCCCGGATCGCACCGGTGCCCGCCGCTCCCGCCGCCATCACCGTCGGCATCCCGGCGGCAGCCCTGCGCCGGCGTCCCGATATCCGCCGGGCCGAACGTGAACTGGCGGCCCGGACCGCCCGTATCGGCGCGGCAACCGCCGATCTCTACCCAAAATTTCAGTTGAGCGGTTCAATCGGCCTGGAATCTCTGCGTCTGGAGGATCTGCCCGAGTGGGCCAGCCGCCTGTTCCGGATCGGACCGTCCGTTTCCTGGAATATCTTTGACGCGGGAAAAATCCGCCGTAATATAGAGGTTAACAATGCCCGCCGGGAACAGGCCATGATCCATTACCGGATCACGGTTTTGAAAGCCCTGGAGGAGGTTGAAAATGCATTGACCGCCTTTGTCAAAGAGCAGGACCGGATGAAGGCCCTGACCCGCGCCACCGAAGCGGCCGGCAAGGCCGACGAGATGGCGCGCAACCGCTACCAGACCGGTCTGGTAGATTTTTCCAATGTCCTTGACGCCCAGCGCTCGCTGCTGTCTTTTCAGGATGAACTGGCCCGGAGTACCGGCGCCGTGGCCGCAAACCTTATCCGCCTCTACAAAGCCATGGGCGGGGGATGGGGAGAGGAGCAAAAATGACGCAAGACAAACATAAACCCATCGCCGCGGGAAAGAGCAGTTTTGCTCTTATCGGCACGGAAAAACTTTTTGCCGCATTACAAATTGAAAAAGACGCCGTAATCCTGGATGCGGCCTGCGGTTTCGGGGCATACACCATGGCTATGGCGCCTCATTGTCCGCAGGGGACCATCTTCGCGGTTGACCTCTGGCAGGAAGGAATAAATCGATTATCTCAGGCGGTGACGGACACGGATTTTACCAATATCAAGCCCATGACCGCGGACATCAGCGACCACATTCCGCTCGACAACGCCATGGCGGATATATGCCTGCTGGCCACGGTACTCCATGATCTGATACAAGACGGCACCGATCAGGGCGCCTTGCGGGAAATCAAAAGGGTCCTGCGGCCGGACGGCATCCTGGCCGTGATCGAGTTTAAAAAAATATCCGGCCCTCCCGGCCCGCCGGTGAATATCCGCATCAGCCCGGCAGAGCTTGACGAAATGCTCCGCCTGTACGGCTTCGACCCGCTAAGGAATCGGGAAATCGACCTTGGCCCTTACAATTATCTGACCCTATACCGTTTCACCGCAATACCGGGAACGGAATGATTTCCGCACACGGCGCGAGACCGGCAATGTCCGGCTGTAGAGCCTGCCCTTGCAGCGGCCTTTTTATATTTGACCTGCTCCGGGAAAGCGATTATTTATCGTAACTATTTACAGGGCACCGAATCTTTCCGCGGTCAGCCCGGCTCACGTATGACCAATACGCTTCGCCAGTCTGCCTGCGAAAATCTCCGGCACCCTGTAAATAGTTACAGTAAGGTGCTTACCCCAGTGAGTAGTTACTGTTTATCATCTTCAGATAATACGGACAGCCGGCCATGCAATACACAGCCCCCAAAAAAATCAGTTATGATCAAGCAGCCCGGACCGGTGTTCTGCTGACCAATATGGGCACGCCGGCGGCTCCGGAAACGGCGGCGTTGCGCCGTTATCTGAAAGAATTTCTATCCGATCCCAGAGTGGTCGAACAACCCCGCTGGCTGTGGTGGCTGATTCTGCACGGCATTATCCTCAACACCCGGCCCGCCAAATCAGCGGCAGCCTACCGTCGCGTCTGGACGGACAGGGGCTCGCCGCTGATGGCGCACAGTCTTGATCAACAGGCCGGTTTGCAAAAATTGCTGGGCGGCGATGTGCCGGTTGAGATCGCCATGCGTTACGGGAATCCGTCCATCGCTCAAGGACTGCGGCGGCTGCGCGACCACGGTTGCTCTAAAATTATCATTTTTCCGCTCTACCCGCAGTATTCAGCCACAACCACCGGCTCCACCTTCGACGCCGTGGCCGCTGAATTAATTCATTGGCGGTGGGTGCCGGAACTGCGCATAATCAGCGGTTATCACGATCATCCCGCCTATATCGAAGCCCTGGCCGCCGCCGTGCGACGGCATTGGCATGAACACGGCCGGCCGGCACGGCTGCTGATGTCCTTTCACGGTATTCCCCGGCGCTATTTT
>CAYWUR010000102.1:0-6677 GCA_964460745.1 uncultured Desulfobulbia bacterium
AAAACAAAGACAGATAAAGCCTGGATTCTATACATGACTCTCCAGGGACTGATTATCATTTCCCGGTATTGGCTTATGCCGTGTTCGTATAATTCCGGGACAATGCGAAAGCGTTCAGATAAAAAATATAATTCTGAAACCTGCTTTCTTATTTTTTTTAAAATTTTTAGGGCGTTGCCGGGGTTGCTTTGAGCTATATACTCAAGAATCTTTAAGAGGTCATTCTCGGCAGTATTTGCCCAGACAACTTTATATTGCTTTTTCATTTTCCTTTTAACTTTTTCTCGATATTAGCGAATACCTCCTCTTGCGAGTTAGTGTTGCCTGCTTTTATGTCATCTTCTCCTTTGGATAGTAGTTTAAGGATACCAATGGCATTTCTCATGTTTTCATAGCTTTCCGGATCTTGAAGAACAGCCCTAGGCTCACCGTTTTGTGTAATTATTACAGGGCGATGTGTTTCATTAATTTGTTTTAATACATCGGCCGCTCGAGTTTTAAGATAGGTGATTGGTTTGATATCGTTTGTAATATTCATTTTTTTGACCTCCAGTCCTTTTATCGTACCATAAAAAGTCCTTGCCGGTCAAGACCATATTCAAATAATGATGGTAACGGCAAACATGAAGTCCATGCTTCCTATTTTTCCGCCAGGAGTTCGTCGAGCTTGGCAGCCGCGGTTTTCTGATCCAGAAAGCCCAGATGCCGCCATTTCTCATGGCCGTGCCGGTCGAAAAAAATCTGGGTCGGGATGGCCCGCAGCCCGAAATCCCGGCCCGCTGATCTGTTTTTGTTAATATCGACAAATATCACCGCGGCCCGTCCCTTATAAGCGGTCCGCAGGTTCTTTAAAATCGGCTCCATCATTTTGCAGGGAATACAGGTGGTGGAGCCGATATCGGCCATGGTCACCGTTTCCTTGACAGGTACATCTTGGCCGGCGTTTGCCGGCGGCGCGACGGTCAACAGCATTACACCACAAATCAACAACCATAATTTCTTCATAACGTCTCCTTGTAACTATTCAGCTGCACCCCATTTCGGAGTCTGCGGCCTTTATTTTTATTGCGCACAATTGCACGGGCGCAACGGTTACCCCGGTAAAACGTAACTTCTCACAGGGTAAACCGGACGACGGCCGATCTGCAACAGGCATGTAAGCCCTTGCAGGGTGCCGGAGATGCTAGGCATCGTCCTGTGATGCGTACTCCCTGTACGTGAACAGGGCGATAACGACGCAGATTCGGTATCCTGTGAGGGCTTACGGTAAAACAACCTTAACCGGTTCAACCTGCCATATATCGCGGCAATATTCCCGGACGGCCCGGTCGGAGGAGAATTTCGCCATCCTGGCGACGGTAAGGATCGACCTCCCGAGCCAGTCCTCTTTATCGGTATACGCCTTGTCGACTATTTGCTGACAATCAATATAGGACTGAAAATCAGCAAAGAGCATATACACATCATCGTTCTTCAGGGAATCAATCAGGGGTTTGAACAAACCGGTATCCCCATGGGAAAAATGGCCGGTCTCGATCAAGTCGACGACAGCGCGGAGCTGGTCATTGTCATGGTAAATATCAAGAGGCCGATAGCCCGATTGCCTGAGAGCAGATACTTCTACCGCGGTCAGACCGAAGAGGAAAAAATTTTCCTCCCCCACCTCTTCACGAATCTCCACATTAGCGCCATCAAGGGTGCCGATAGTCAGGGCGCCGTTCATGGCAAACTTCATGTTGCCGGTACCGGAGGCCTCTGTGCCGGCCAGTGATATCTGTTCGGAGAGATCCGCCACGGGATAGATAATCTGCCCGATTTTGACATTATAATTGGGTCTGAAAATTACCGTCAACCTGTCCCTGGTTACGGGATCCGTATTAACCACATCGGCCACGGAAGTAATCAGCTTGATAATCAACTTGGCCATGAAATAGCCGGGTGCGGCCTTGCCCCCAAAGATAAAGGTTCGCGGCGCCATGTCAAAATCGGGATCATTTTTCAGCCGCCAGTAAAGACTGACAATGTGGAGGATATTGAGATGCTGGCGTTTATACTCATGAATACGCTTGACCTGGACATCAAACAAGGAATCAGGATCGACAACAAGTCCGAAGCGCTCCAAGGCCAGGCCGGCGACCTGCTCTTTATGGCGCCGTTTCACCCTGTACCACTTTTCCCGAAAAGACGCATCGCCGGCAAGGGGTTCAAGGGCCGCAAGCTGTTCCATATCACCCAGCCACCCCTCACCGACGGCCTCGGTTATCAACGCGGCCAGCCCGTGATTACTGACCCCCATCCAGCGTCGCGGGGTAACGCCGTTGGTGACATTGGTGATTTTATCAGGCCAGAAGCGATGGCAGTCTTTTAAGACATGTTCCTTAAGAAGCCGGGTATGAAGACGTGCGACGCCGTTGATACGGTGGCTGCCGACACAGGCCAGGTTTGCCATCCGGACGAATTTTTCGCCGGTTTCATCAATAAGAGACATACGAGCAATCCGTTCGTTATCCAGGGGGAAACGCAGCCTGACCTGGTCAAGAAAACGGCGGTTGATTTCACAGACAATTTCATAATGCCGCGGCAACAATGCGCGAAACAAGGGAACCGACCATTTTTCCAGGGCCTCGGGAAGCAGGGTATGATTGGTGTAGGCAAAGGTTTTCCGGGTAACGGCCCAGGCCCTGTCCCAAGAAAAAAAATACTTATCGACAAGCAGGCGCATCAGCTCGACAACTGCCAGGGAAGGATGGGTATCGTTGAGTTGAGCGGCTATGGATTCATGGAAGCTGGTCAGGTCAAGCCCCTTCATAACAGTGTGCATATGTATCAGGTCCTGTAGGGAACATGAAACCAGGAAATACTGCTGTTCAAGACGCAGCCGTTTGCCGGCCTGGCTTTCATCGTTGGGGTAGAGGACCTTGGTAATATTCTCCGCCAGCACCTTATTTTCCACGGCGCCATAGTAATCACCCCGGTTGAAATCCTGAAAATCGAAATCCTTGGCCGCCTCTGCCTGCCATAATCTGAGGAGAACACAGTTGTCGCCCCTGTAACCGAGAATCGGGGTGTCATAGGGAACGCCCTTAACTACCATGCCGGGCCGCCATCGCACCATATAGCCGTGAGAGGAATCGTTATGGACCTCCGTCTTGCCGCCGAATTGAACCCTGTGGGTTCTTTCCGGACGGTACAACTCCCAGGGATTGCCGTAATGCAGCCAGTTATCCGAGTATTCGACCTGCCAGCCGTTTTCAATACGCTGCTCAAACATGCCGTGTTCATACCTGAGTCCATAGCCGATGGCGGGGATCTTCAAGGTCGCCAGAGAATCCAGGTAGCAGGCGGCAAGCCGCCCCAGGCCGCCGTTGCCCAGACCGGGTTCGACCTCCAGTTGGACGAGTTCATCCAGATCAAGCCCCAATTCCCGCATTGCCCGGGCAACCTGATCGATAACACCGAGATTGAGCATGTTGTTGACGAGATGCGGGCCCTCAAGAAATTCAGCGGAAAAATAGGCGACAACCCTGGTATCTTTTTTAAGATACGTCTCCACGGAGTGGATGTATTTATCCAGCAGCATGCTGCGGACGGTATAGGCCAGGGCGGTATAGTAATCCTGCGGCGTGGCGGCCATATCAGGCTTGCCGATGTTGTGATAGAGATTATTCCCAAAGGCCTTTTTAATGGCGGCAATAGAGGGATGTTGCCTGTATGAATCAGTGCCGGCTTTACTCTTCATAATCATTCCCTGCTCCAAATATTCGACGGATTATACCGCGGACCCGGCCTTCATAGCGCTTAACAGGCGCATAATTCCACACAACCTGTAACTATTCAGTAGGGGCAATAAATTCCCATAAACTCGTAACCGTAAAGGCCATCTTGTTATAGTATAGCTTCTCGATATTGGATTTACCATAGGTGCAGCCGGTGGCCATCATAACGCCGTCCAGAAAATAACTGGCGGCGTGGCCCTTGCCTGTTTCGGCCCGGACGAAGAGTTCCTTGTCCTTGCTGCGTTCAACCCCCAGGGCCTGCATAGCCGCGAGCCCAGCCCGCAGGCCGATGAGCATGGCCGGACATTTATGACCATGGAACTTTAAACCAACTTCAAACGTTTCCTGTAAGTTCATGACGTTTCCTCCTTTGTCGTGATCACTGCCGTTTGGGTTCAGTTATAATACGAGGCTAATTATTATTTCGCCTCTTTCTTCTCAACGCTGTAGGCAAACATCGGTATATAGACCAGAGTCAAAATCGTCCCGACCAGCAGGCCACCGATGGCGACATCGGCCAGCGGCGAGAGTTTTTCCAGCCCCACCGCCCATTCCAGGGCAATGGGGATCATGCCGGCTATGGTGCCGAAGGCGGTCATCAACACCGGCCGGAAACGAACCCGCACCGATTCAACGGCCGAATCAAAGGGCGATTCACCCTTGCGACGATGCTGCTGATAAAAGTCAATCAACAATACCGAGTTCTTGATGATGATGCCGAAAAGGAGCATGATCCCCACCATGGACGGCATACAACTCGGTTTGTTGAACGCCAGCATCCCCCAGGAGGCGCCGATCATGGAAAGCGGCAGCACCAGAATCATGACAATGGCCATGCGGGTTGATTGATAAATGGCGATCAAGCAGAGGAGCAAAAGAACAATGCCGATACTGATGGCCTTGGCAATCCGCTTGAAGCTGTCCTTCATTTGAAAGATATCGCCCTGCTGGTCGATCTTCACGCCCTTGATCCCCGCCGCCTTGACGGCCTTTACCGTATCGGCGGTCATAATGGAGATGGGCCGGGTACGCCTATATCCCGACACATCCAAGGAGTATAGCATCTGACTGCGCTCAATCTTATTGGCGGTGAAGCCGTAGGTGATTTTTGCCAGGGCGGAGAGCGGCACCGGCCCCTTGGCGGTCTGTATGGGAATTAAGGCCAGATTCTCCAGTTTGCCGTCAAAACCATTGTCAAAATAGAGCCTAACAAACTGAGTATCCATGGAGACCAGATTACCGGAAAGGGCGACAGGAATACCGGCCAGAGGCAGTTGGGCGGCGATGGCGGTGGGTGTCATGCCGTAGGCCAAGGCCCGGTTGGTATCAATTTCCAAACGGGCCTCGGTGAAGTCGTTATCCCAACTGGTGCTCACCGAGGTAAAGCCCTTGACCCTGTTCATGGCGGCAGCCGCCTTGCCGGCCGCCGCCGGCAGTATATGATAATCCTCGGCATATAGACGGGTATCCACCGGCGCCTTGATACTGCTCATGGGGGTGGCGCCGAAGTCATAGACATCGGCGGCCTTGACATTCTTTAAAGCCATTAGTTTGGCGCGAATCTCATCCTCAAGCTGCCAGATATTCTTTTTACGTTCAAAACGATTTGTGCAGTTGATGGTCATCCTGGCCTCGGAGGGCAGAGAGCCGGAGCCGAGAGACAACACCCCCGGCTCCGAGCCGAAGGTAATGGAACTCATCAAGACCTCAGGCTGGTCATGTAGCCATTTAATAAAGGGCTGTAGACGTTTTTCAGACTGATCCACCGTCTCGTTGGCGGAAAACTTGACGTGCGCCTTGATGATACCGGTATCCATGGGCGGCATCAGGTCCTTGCCGATCACCGGAATGACATTTTTGACGCTGAAGGCCAGCACCGCAATCACCCCCAGGGTCATTACCACCCGGCGGATGACCGACCAGCGGCCACGGGAAAATTTGAGGATCGCCACATATGGACCGATCAAGCGGCCGAAGGTATTTTCGTAAAGTTTTTCAAGCCATACCTCGACCTTCATTTTACTATGCCCCTTGCGGTAGAGATAGAAGCAGAGGCTGGGGATAAAGGTAATGGAGAGAAAATAGGAAACCAACAGGGCAATAATCAGGGTGGATATCAGTTGCCGATATATCTGCTGCGGGAAGTCGCCCACATAAAGAAAAGGAAACATAATGGCGATGGTGGCCACGGTCCCGGCAAACACCGGGCCGACGACCTCCTTGGTGCCGTGGATGATGGCGTTCCGCAGGCCCTCTTTCATTTCCTTTAAGTGGCGCTCAATATTCTCCAGCACCACCACCGCATCATCCACCAGCATGCCAAGGGCCAGGATAATGGCGGTGTAGACGACGATATTGAGATCACCGCCGATCATCCAGCGGATGGCGATGGTGGCGAAAAAAACCATGGGGATGGAGGCAAGTGCCGCAATAATGGCCCGGAAATTCCCCAGGAAGATGAGGATAACCAGCAGGGTGAAGATAATGGCATCCCGCAGGGCCTCCAACATATTGGTGTTGGCGGTCTCGATCAAGGTACGCTGGGTATCGGCAAGCTCAAATTTTATATTTTTATAGCGGGCCTTTAATTTTTCAATTTCAGCCCGGCCGGCCGTGGAGGTAGCCAATACCGAACCGCCGGGAGCCCTTTGCACGGCGACGGCGATGGCCGGTTTACCATTACCGAGATAGCCTGAAAAACGGGTCTGGTGGTCCCACTTAACCGTGGCGCAGTCGCCCAGGCGGACATTGGGGGCCAGCGGCAGGTTTTTTAAATCCTCCACCCGGTCCCGCTCACCGTAAAAGGTTATGGTATAAAAGGAGTCCCTGCCCTTGGAAAAACCTACCGGCAGATCCCGGTCCAGGGCCCGCACCGTGGCGGCAATCCTGCTTAAGGCCACA
>CAYWUR010000103.1:0-6668 GCA_964460745.1 uncultured Desulfobulbia bacterium
GGGCAAGCCATGATAATCAAGGTCCTCCGGCAGGGAGACGGCTTCAAAGCGCTTGAAGCGCCCTACCTGTTCTTCCTGCCGTCGGATATAACCTTCGTATTTTATCTGCAACTGGACCTCCTGTTTGATTTTCAGATCGACATCAAAAACCGTACTACACTCCTGGTCATCCATCTCTCTGCTGATCAGCCGCAGATCATCAAAACTGATTTCCGGACGGCGCAATAAGTCGGCCATGGCAAGGGGCTGTTTCAGGGACGAACTGCCCAGGGCCTCAAGTCGGGCATTG
This sequence comes from uncultured Desulfobulbia bacterium, assembly GCA_964460745.1. Lineage (GTDB taxonomy): Bacteria > Desulfobacterota > Desulfobulbia > Desulfobulbales > BM004 > CAYWUR01. Next base: position 290 of record CAYWUR010000103.1, read on the forward strand.
ACGGCCGGGGTCGGTTTAACGATAAAGCCATGCAGCTGCGCCAGGACAGCCTCTATCCCCGCTCGTTTTCGCTCAAAAGCGGCATATGAATCGGAATCAACGAGCCCCTGTTCATAGCCGATGTCACGCAGCCGTAAATCGGCATTGTCTTCCCGGAGCAGGAGGCGATACTCCGCCCTGGAGGTGAAAAGGCGGTAGGGCTCCCTGGTGCCGCGGGTCACCAGATCGTCGATCAATACGCCGATATAGGCCTGCGAACGATCCAGAACCAGCGCTTCCTCACCACGGACAGACCGCACCGCATTGATGCCGGCGATAAGTCCCTGCGCCGCCGCCTCCTCATAACCTGACGTACCGTTGATCTGGCCGGCCAGGAATAAACCCCGTACCCGCTTGGTTTCAAGAGACGGCATAAGTTCCAGCGGGTCGACAAAGTCATATTCGATGGCATAACCGGGCCTGATCACCCGCACGGCTTCAAGTCCCTCAATACTGCGCAGCATAGCGGTCTGCACATCAACAGGCAGGCTGGTCGGCAAGCCGTTCGGGTAAACTTCCACCGTATCCAGGCCCTCGGGCTCCAAAAATATCTGATGCCGGTCCTTGTCGGCAAAGCGCATCACCTTGTCTTCGATCGAAGGACAATAACGAGCGCCGACCCCCTCGATAATGCCGCTGAACATGGGGGACCGGTCAATTCCGCCTTTAATGATTTCGTGGGTGCGTGAATTGGTATAGGTAATATGGCAGGGCAGTTGCGGGAGCTGCGGGGCGCCGTTGTTCGAAAAAGAAAAAAGATTGGGCGGCGAATCACCGAATTGCGGCTCAAGCCCGGAATAATCAATGGTTCGACCGTCAAGACGGGGAACGGTGCCGGTTTTCATGCGGCCCAGTTGAAAACCTGTCTCCCTGAACCACCCGGAAAGCTTGGTTGAGCAGGGATCTCCCATGCGGCCGGCCGGAAAATTCTGTAGCCCGATGTGGATCAGACCGTTCAGAAAGGTGCCGGTCGCGACCACAACGGCCCGGGCCAGGATTGTTTCGCCAAGCGATGTCAAAGCGCCTGTCAGCCACCCGCTTTTCTCATCAACCAGGAGCCGGTCCACCACCGTCTGCTTGATTTCGAGACCATCCTGCTTTTCCAGAATCGATTTCATCCGCAGGCGATACAACAGCCGATCCGCCTGGGCGCGGGAAGACCAGACGGCCGGTCCCTTACTGGTATTCAGCCGGCGGAACTGGATGCCGGCGGCATCGATATTCCTGGCCATCTCGCCACCCAGGGCGTCAATCTCCTTAACCAGGTGACCTTTGGCCAGCCCGCCGACGGCCGGATTACACGACATGGCCCCGATGGTATCGGCATTTATCACCGCAACCGCCGTCTTACAGCCCAACCGGGCAGCGGCCAGCGCCGCCTCGCAACCGGCATGGCCGGCGCCGATCACCAAAATATCATAAGTGTTTGCGTTGTCTGTCATAATCCGTGACGACTTCGTGCTATTCACGAAGATAACAGGTTGATTTTATGCCAAAAAACATAATCAACCGTCGTTAAAAAAATCACCCGCACCATCTTAATACAGGCGATATAGGGCAGCAGCCATTATAAAGGGCTGTCAACATATTTACAATTAAAGAACCGGAGCGTTTTCGACTTTCCTGCCCGGCCGGTTAATTTGTTTGACACGCCCTCTCTTCTATGGTTAATTATCGTATTTCCATAATCAAATTAAGCGGTCGGCGACGGTCGGAGCAGAAGGCGGCGGGAATTTTTCCCCGACAGGCTTCCGAGTCAGTATATACATTAACAATATTACAGTTTATTATCAGGGAAATAAAATGAGCAAAAGAACATATCAACCAAGCAACATAAAACGTAAACGCACCCATGGTTTCCGGGCCAGAATGAAAACAGTGGCGGGAAGAGCCGTCATTAACAGCAGAAGGGCCAAGGGCCGCAAGCGTCTGACCGTTTAAGACAAAAAAAGCAGGAGGTCCGGCACAATTTCATTCCTGCTCCAAGCCATGAAATCTTTCCCGCTTCCCAAGTCAAGTTTACTCACCAAAAAATGGGAATACGACAGAGTCTATCGGACCGGGAAAAGATTACGGGGCAGGCATTTAAGCCTGATATATACGCCCGGCGAAAAAGCCGGGACCAGGCTTGGCATCAGTGTTCACGGCCGCATTAAAGGGGCGGTAAAAAGAAACAGGATTAAAAGGATCATCAGGGAATTTTACAGGTTAAACAGAGATTTTTCTCTGGCACCCCTCAGGGGCGATACCCCGCCGGGCATCGTGGGACCCCGGAAAAATCCAGCAATGGACATTGTAATTACCGTCCATAAAGGCTTCGTGCTGGACACCCCGGCAGAGATTAAACAGGCTATCAGCTTCCTGACCGGTAAAGAGAAAAACGCGCATCGTTGATCAGACAACCAGGCATCCGTTCCGGGTCATAAGTCCGTTATTACTTTACATAACATAATCTGTCGACACCGGAAAACTCCGGATCAGGCCGCAAATTTTCCGGTTGCCCATGCTTCTTTGCTCGGGTGTTTTCCGATAGCGGAAATAGAAATGTGAAGAATTGTTGGACGTTGCATCTCGAATATTTTATTAAAAAATTATTTATATTCCTGATCCGGGCCTATAGAATGGGCCTCTCTCCCCTGTTCCCCCCGACATGTCGTTTTACACCTACCTGTTCGCAATATGCCGTGGACGCCATTGAGCATTATGGACCATGGCGCGGCCTTTATCTGGCGGCACGCCGGATACTCCGCTGCCACCCGTTCAACAAGGGCGGTTTTGACCCTGTTGAACGGTAGTTTGCCGCGCGGCCTGAAAACCCGTAAATCTTTTGTAACTATCCTGGATCCGTTCCCGGACGCCCCGCAGGGCGGCGGATGAATTTTTCGAACGGCGACTTATTTGTTTTTTTGCCTTAAAATAAACCTATTACTTTCGTAAACAGCACGAAGCCGTCACGGATTCAGGACTATTCCAACCGTTATTATTCCGACCTTAAAAAGGGATAACATTAAATATGGATACGCAAAAAGCATTATTGGCCATAATTTTTTCATTTATCATTTTATTCGGGTACCAGTATTTTTTTGTAAAGCCGTCTCCCGAACAGACCGGAACTCCAACCCTTACAGAGAAAACGGCAAGCGACACAGGGCCGGCGGCAACGCCGGAGTCCGCCGCGGCGCCGCCGGTTGCGGAGGAAACAGCCGCCTCTCCCCTCGCCCCGACCGACAATACCGAGCCTGTACCGGCAGGCCGGGACATCCTGGTTGACACCGACCTTTACACGCTGATCGTTACCGAAGACGGTGGCGGCGTCAAAAGTTTCAAACTTAAAAAACAGCGAGAGACCTCTGATCCGGACTCCGGCTATAAAGAACTTATAAAGACACAAAAATACAGGGAGTTGCCCCTCTTTTTTTCCTGGGGGACGGAACCGCGGCAAACAAAAACAGCATTATTCACTGCCGACCGCGCCAGCATTATCGCCGGCGGACAAAAGCAGCGCAACACGCTGAACATGAAAGCCTCCCTGCCCGCCGGTCTGGAAATTACCCGCTCAATGACCTTTAATAACGATAATTATATAATCGGCCTCACAATTGATGTCCGCAACACCTCGCCGCGTCCTCTGCAGGGCGCTCCCTATCTGAGTCTCACCAACAGGCCGTTTGCCGAAGCCAATAAAGCCACCCGCTTTTTATTTAACGGCTCGGCGCTGCTGATAGATGACAAATTACAGGAAATCAAGGCTAAAAATATTGAGGAAGAGGGCAAAACCTTCAAAGGCCGGATCAGCTGGCTTGCTTATGAGGGAACCTATTTCATGTGCGGCATAATGCCGGCAAAGAACACCGAGGTTATTGCCAGACTGTCTCTCAGCGATACGGACAAGGTGACGTCTGTTTTATCCGGCCGGCAGGATGTAATCCCGGCCCAGGGACACATGCAATACCAATACAACATTTATTTCGGCCCCAAAAAACTGACGGAACTTAAAAAAGCCGGCGCCGATCTTGATAAGATTGTGAACTTCGGTTGGTTTGACGTGGTTGCCAAACCCACCCTTTACATTCTGAATTTCTTTTATCGATATATCAATAATTATGGGGTGGCAATCATTCTGGTAACCATTCTTTTCAAGTTGCTGTTCTGGCCGATTTCCCAGAAGGGCATGAAATCCATGAAAAACATGCAGTCCCTGCAGCCGAAGATTGCCAAATTGCGGGAAAAATATAAAAGTGATCCTACCCGGTTAAACCAGGAAATGATGGCTTTGTACAAGACATACAAGGTAAACCCGTTGGGCGGCTGCCTGCCGATGGTTTTACAGATACCGGTGTTTTTCGCCCTCTATAAGGTCTTGCTCCAGGCCATTGAACTGCGGCATGCCCCTTTCATGCTCTGGATAAACGATCTCTCGGCGCCCGACCGGCTATGGGCAGGCTTGCATATCCCCTATCTGGGGGGGATTCCCGTTCTTACACTCCTGATGGGCGGCAGCATGTTTCTACAGCAAAAAATGAGCCCTACCTCGGCTGATCCGACGCAGGCCAAGATAATGCTCTTTTTGCCGGTTGTTTTCACCTTCATGTTTCTCAATTTTGCGTCCGGCCTGGTGCTTTACTGGTTTCTCAACAATCTTTTGTCCATCGCCCAGCAATATATGATCAACCGGCCGGCCAAAACGAAACCGATATAAATCAGCTGAAAACAACCATAACCATTATGCCCGCGGCCTTTGGTCGCCGAACCGCTAAGCGAGAATGAACATATGCGCACTGAAAAAAAAGAATTCCAAGGAAAAGACGTGCAGGAAGCCATCCAAAAAGCCTGCAAGATTTTGAATGCTTCTCAAGAAAATTTAGACATTGAAATAGTAACGACCGGTTCTTCCGGCATTTTCGGATTATGCCGGAAAAAAGCCCGGCTGTTGGTAGCGCCCAAGGAACAAACGCCGCCGGCAACGAAAGCCCCCGCCGCCGCAAAAGCCGGGACCGGCAAGAGCAGAGCCAAAAAGCCCCGCCCGCCGGTCGTAACTGCCGGACCTAAATCCGACCGTCGGCCTTTATCAGCACCGCACCCGACGCCGTTTACGCTCACCCCGGCAATGCGCGAAACAATCGAGGCCGACATCCGCCGGGTGCTGGAACTTATGGGCTATCCTGCCGAGGTGACGATCAAAAAAGAAGGGGACGCGGTCATCGCCATTCTGTCAGGGGATTATGACGCCGAGGTGATCGGGCCGGGCGGCAGGACCCTGGACAGTCTGCAATATATTATCCGAAAGATAGCCAACAAGAAATTTTCAGAAAAAATTATGCTTTCTCTTGATGTCGGAGATTTCCGGGCAACGCGCATGAAGGAGCTGGAGGAACTGAGCCGTAAACTGGCCGTTCAGGTTAAAGAAACCGGCAAAACCAGGACCACTCCCGCCCTTAACCCTTCCGAACGCCGCATTGTCCATATGGCGCTCCAGGATGACAAAGACATTCGCAGCAGAAGTGTCGGCGAAGGCCTGTTTAAAAAAATTCTGATCTATCGGCCGGGCGGCAGAAAAAACACGACTAAAAAACGCAAGTGATTTCCCCTGATCGCACCGAAGCCACCATTGCCGCGATTGCCACACCCCCGGGACCGGCGGGCATAGGTATTATCCGTATAAGCGGTCGCCGGGCCCTGCCGATTCTGACTCGCTTATTTAAACCACGCCACGCCCAAGAAAAAAGACCGCCCACGCCTGCATTGCAAAGCCACCACCTGTATTACGGCTGGATCGTCGACCCGCGGACGCAGGCCCATATCGACGAGGTGCTGGCCGTATACATGCAGGCGCCACGCACCTATACCCGGGAAGATGTGGTTGAAATTCACTGCCATGGCAGCTATCTGATCTTGCAGAACATTCTCAATCTAGTGCTGACCGAGGGCGCCAGGCCGGCGGATGCCGGGGAATTCACCAAGCGCGCCTTTTTAAACGGCCGCATCGATCTGACCCAGGCCGAGGCGGTGCTGGATATCCTGCAGGCCAAGACGCCGGAGGGCCTCACAATGGCGGCCGCGCAACTGCAAGGCCGCCTTTATGACAAGGTAATGGGCATCCGGGCCGCATTATTGGCGATCAGAGCGATTATCGAGGTGGCCATCGATTTTCCGGATGATGATGCGGATATCCTGCACCAGACATCGTTGCGGGACAAGCTGACCCGGGAAGCACTGGAACCGCTGGCGGCATTGATTGCCACCGCCGACCAGGGAAAAGTCTTCCGGGAAGGCATTGCCGTTGTCATCCTGGGGCGGCCGAATGTCGGCAAATCCAGCCTGCTTAACACCCTGCTCAGGG
>CAYWUR010000104.1:0-6647 GCA_964460745.1 uncultured Desulfobulbia bacterium
AACACCCGCGGCTCTCTGCCTTTAGCTCAATCAACACTGCCTGTCAAGCAAAACCGGGGAAAACGGCTCGACACGAAATAAAGGCATCGCAAGCTCACTGTATTTTTTCACTTGCCGGTCCGGGCGGCGGTTCAGGAGTACTGGAGTCCCGCTCTGTCAACAGTGCATCCAGTAATGCCGGGTCTAAACGATTGATCTGCTCCTCAAGAACTTTCAGGTTGCCGATAACCTTGTCAATAATATCAACATGGGGATATTTTTCCTTGATCTCCTTAAGCAACCGCCAAGAGGACACAAGAAATTCTTTTTTCAATTCCGGCGCAACGGCCTTGCTGGCCTTGATAAAAAGAGTGGCCGCTTCTTTCCGTTTTTCCACGGCGGCCAGGCGGGCGGCTTCCGTCACCTTCTTTCCGGCCTGCTCATCATAATCGGTCGCCAGCAACGATTTGAATCCTTTAATTGCTTCATCATAACGCTTTGACTCAAGCAGTTTGTTGGCCTCCTCCCATTTTAAAGCCAGCGACTGCTCTATCAACAATTTCTGAGCCGCCAGTTCCTGTGCTTCGGCCATAACAACCTCATCCATGGTTCTCTGCACAATTCCCCTGATGTCAGGCGCCAGATCATCTGACAAAATGTCTTCAAGAATAGCCTTCGCCTGGCCGAATTTTTTTTCTTCCGTCAGGTTGTCCACCAGGACAAGCCGGCTGCCGACCCAGGCCCTTACCCTGTTTTTGACCGCCTCCCGAATCTGCTTCGCGCTAAGAGCCGCCGGAGAATTATGCGCCAAATTGTCTGCCTGTTTTAACAATCCACCACCCGGACCTTGGCCGTCAAACGCCAGAAAAGCCCGCAGCAATGAAGTATATTCGGCCATCTCGGCAGGAGAAATATCAGCTGCGTTAATAAGCGCCAGCTGATCAACGATCCATGAATTATCTTCCGTAACAACCTGGTAATCGGCAACCATTTGTTCATACCGGGCCTTGGCCTCAGCCAGGTTGCCGGTGGCGAAGCTCAAATCGGCCGCCTTACGAAGGAATTCCCATGGCATAGCCTGTTGAGCCGTCCCAGTAAATTCCGACAGCAACTCTTGGTATACCCTGGCGGCGTCATCAAGCCGCCCGGCATACAACAGGGCCAGACCATATTCCTGTTTTGCAGATATACCGATTTGCCGACCGGAGATGGTGGACAAACGCTCATACGCCGAAATGGCCTTATCATACTCACCATTCTCAAAATATTGCCGGACAACCGCTTTCGCCTGATCGGCCAACGGTTTCCACCAGCTATCCACCCAGGCGCCGACCATCTCTGCCCCGGGCGCCAATATTTTTTCGCAATCGCTTTCCAGAAAAACAATATCACGACGTTGCGCCTCAAGAATCGTAACGGGCGGCGTTTCCTGAGCCAGGGAAGACGCTCCTTGAAGCTGTTGAGTACGCAGCATACCGTAGTCGGAAAGGATACACTCAATCTGCGACAGGCATTCCGTCCATTCCGCCGGTTTGGTAAAATTCGGTTCCAGATTCTGCGTTTTTTCTTCCAGCGCCCACCATTTCGCGAGTTTCTTTTCATACACCGACACGCGTTGTTCCAGATAGGCAATGTCGGGCTCTTGTTCACCCATGCCGGCCCACCGTTCTGTCTCTTCCTCAACGGCCGGCGGCGGCGCGAGTTTCTCAACAACCTTCGCCTTATCCCCGCCGGCCGTGGTAACAATCGGCGCCACCGCGGTTTCAGGCGGTTTGAACTCAAGCTGACGATTATCCACAGGGGGTTTTGGAGAAACACAGCCGGTCAAAGAAACACAGCCGAGAAAAAGCAGTGTACAGAAAAAAAGCCGTTCTTTCCTAATGATACCGTACGGTAAATGCGGAACCGAGATCATCTTTATCTATTAACCTCCCAATAAGGCCGAAAATATCTTGCCGGTTTCACCCCGTCGTTGGTCGTCAATTCTCCAAAAGTCATAATAGAGGCGGCAGAAAAATTTCCCGACGCGCCTTCTTCTGCGGCCATTACCCTGCCGTCACCGACACGGACGGGCACCTCAATCTGACCAAGATCGGGCCAAAGCAGACCTTCGTTTGGCCGACCGGTTACCGCATCTGTTGCAAAAGAAAGATCTATTAAATCAAGACGTGACGCATAATCTTTTTCATTCAAAAGCATATTAGCAAACCTGGTCCATAACGGCAAAGCGCCGGTAGCGCCGGTGACATGCGTAGTCCCCCGCACCATGGGAGTGTTGTCATCAAAACCAACATAGGCAGCCAAGGTATACCCCTGATCAATAGACAAGCCGTTGGCTTTTTTTGCCATGCCCGGAACGACACCGGCAAACGCCGCGTTGGAAAAACGATTTGCCGTGCCGGTCTTGCCGAATATCGGCATATGAAAATCAATCTGCTTGAGTTGCTCCTCCTTCTCCGGCTCCCGACTATGCAACTTGACATTTTTATCCGCATACCGGCCTGTGCCGAACTTGACGACATTTCTTAAAATATTACTGACAGCCAAGGAAGTTTTAGGATCGATTACCTGTTCGCCAAGCCGTTCCGGTTGATAAATAAGCTCACCGTCAACATTTTCAACTCGATCTATAATGGCAAGCAAATCACCAGCCTCCCCTGACCCGCCTTCTATTATACGACCGGTCGTAAGTCCCTCATAAAGCTTGGCTGTTTCCATAAGGGTTATCACATTTGAACCTAGAGGGAAAGATAAAACCGGCTCAAGTTCGCTTTTGATTCCCAGGGCTCTACTCAGACCGATGAGATAACGAAGGGAGGTCAGCACCCGAAAATCGCGCATGTTATAAAGCACCTTCTCGCTATAGGCCGGCATGGCTGCCAGTCGCTTATAATTTTTGTCAATGTTGTCACGCAACAGATCCAGAGTAGGCGCGGTCACTCCCCCTTCGATCAGGATGGTATTCCAGAAATTTTGCTGGGATTCCTCAGGCATTGACGCCAGTATCATTTCCAACTCGGACCGGCTTACCGGCGCGAAGGCCTTTTCAGCCGGCACGGAAGCAACAAAGATATATTCATCCGTCCGCAGATTATGATAGAGTCGTCCCTTGTTTTCCCCTTGTTCCGGCGGCAATTCCATAACCGCCTCTTCCCGTCTTTTTACGACGGAAAGCTGCCGGGGGCCACCCTCAACGTCTTCCCGCAAACGCTGCATCGCCTTACGTAACCGCCGGCATTCCAGAAAATTATTTTTGAGCAAACCCTGCCGCACCAGCTCTTCCCGGCTCGCCACCAGTTTCCTGCGTTTCTCCGGTTCATAGACCGGACCCGCCAGATTCTCGGAAGCAGACCAGTACATATCGAAATCCGCCCCATACTGAAGCTGCTTGATAAATTCATTTTCATTAAGCTTGCCGGCAAAAATCAAGTCAGGCGCCAATTCCGTCACCGCCAGATCAAAGGCAACCCTATTGAGACCAACCTGGTCCACAACGACACCATACTTGTCTCGTATGCGCCGCACATAATGTTCATAGAATTCGTCAGGCTGACGGGCCAGGCCAAGATGAACGGCGACTTCTTTAAACTGCGCCGGGGTAAGACGATCACAGAGATGATATAACAACCAGACACTGGCCAGATTTTCAGAATGGACCCCGGCCCAACTTAATGACACCTGTTTGTAAGGGCTATGATGATCCGGCCGCGGGAAATACGGCTGCTTCTGGTAAAGAAAAATGTTCCTTACATTATTCAAAACATCGATATTACTCCAGCCGAGCTGGATAGCCGCTGCAAAGACCAAGGGCTTCATAATAGAACCCATGGACCGCTTCGCCGAAATCGCCCGATTAAAATAGTGATTCTCCATGCCGCCGACCACGGCCCGAACAGTCCCCTTCTTCAAAGCCAACACCGCACCTTGTATTTGCGGATATTTCTCAAGATCTAACAAATATTCACCGCTGTCGGCATCTACATCTCGAACCGACACATAAACTAAATCACCAACTTGCAACATGTCCAACAGCTTGGGAAGATCACTTTTATCAGCTTGACTCCATCGTTGTTTCTGCCATTTTGTCAAAGGTACAAGCAGAGACATGAGTCCTGCCTCATCAATATGACCGCCACCCAAGGCATCTCCCCGCCTGCCGATAAAGGCTACATGTACTGTTGGGGCGCCAGAGGTGTTATCCACCGCAGTGATCCTGCCGAAGAGAAAAGAGCCCGACCTTACTTCCAATTCGCCGTTATTGCTGAGTGTCGAATAGGCCTGCTGGGCCTCTTGCCGATCATAGCCTCTTAATCTGATATCCAGCCGTGACAACTCCTTGCGCAAGGCGAACAGGGCGTCTCTTTGCAGACTTTCTTCCACCGTGGTGTAAACGCGAATACCGGAGGTAGCGATATTATCAATGCCGTGACGCGCCAGAGCCTCTTCTATTTCAGGAGTGGCCAGGGCCTCCTTGACCATATCCATAATTACATTTAAGGAATAAAACAACTTCCCTTGCTTGAAGGGAATCTCGCGATCAATATTCCTCTGATATTGCACCGCATCAATCATGCCGAGATTGTATAGCTGATTCAACACGTAAGCGGTGCGTTGTTTTGCTCTTGCCTTGGCCAGTAAGGCATCCTTCTCGCTATGTTTGATAAACGGATTGTAATAATTGGGACGCTTGACGCTGCCGGCGATAAAAGCGCACTCCAGAATATCCAGATCACTGACCGGCTTGTCGAAATAATACCTGGCGGCCGTTCCCAAGCCATGACCGTTACCGCTGACATAAAATTGATTAGCATAAAATTCCAGGATATTTTCTTTTGAATAATGGTATTCCAATTGCAAGGCAAAAAACAGTTCTTTAAGTTTGGACTTGAGAGACCGTTCTTTACGTTTAAACAGATTTTTGGCTGTCTGTTGTGTTATGGTGCTGCCGCCCTGCACGACCCGGCCGGCTTTGATATTGGCAGCCACGGCCCGGAGCAGGCCGAGAAAATCTACGCCATGATGCCTGAAAAAATTATGGTCCTCGGCCGCCACCACACTGTTTACAAAATTTTCAGGTATACTCGCATAAGGGATATATTGCCGGTGCGCATCTTTGAAAAAAACTCCAATTTTGGAAAGGCTGTCTCTATAGTAAACTGGGCTTTCCATCGCCAGAATCTTCTTGATGTTGACCTGCTTAATTTCGTCGCCGGGATTTATGGCAATGAAATAAAAGAGGGCCGCACCGGCGGCAAGCAGAAACAACGCGGTCAAACCTGTTGACAGTAAGAAAATTTTTTTAACCATAATGCGTTACCGAAAAAACAAAATCTGCCGAGAACTTCCCCGGTATTTTACCCAGTTATCGATTACGACTGCTTCATTCATGTACCAATATAAAACAAATATGTCCATATCATATACCCTGAAAAATATCGCTTGCGGCCAACCGAAACAATTTATCCGGCATTTCTCGCAAAGATCGTCGAGGGAAGGCGAAAAGTACCGTGGGCACAAGGCTGGCTTGTTTTTTCCTGTATATTATGCTGGTTTTGTGTTAAAGGCTCTTACGGATTCAGGTACATAAAAAAGCTGTATATCGTCAACAATTTTGCGGTCCACCGCAAAACATTCGGTTTTCTGTTTGGTAATGCTAAAGAATAAAGCAAAAACATTACATTTTATTCCACTGCTCGTTTGTCTGTTTTTTATGTGGTCTTGCGCGCCAATGGAAAGAGCGGCAATCAAGGACGGTCGGAATACGGTCGCCCACGAGGCTGTGCCCCCGGCCACGCTGAACAATTCCACGAAGGATATATCCGCTGGGCTTCCCCAACCAGTCATCTCGCCGCCCGAGACAAGCCCGGAATTGAACGTACCTCCTCCGGAGAAGAAACAAGGCATGGCACTGAACCTCAAACAAATTGAAATTATTAACAAATTAAAAAAAGAGCGGTCGACTGAACCGGCGGTGGAAGAAAAGGTAAAATATGACTTTCCGGTTATTTTAAATCGGCAGGTCAAATATTATCTTAATACTTTCCAAACCAGGGATCGTGAATCTTTCGCCGGCTGGCTGGCCCGGTCCAGCCGTTATCTGCCCATGATAAAAAAATATCTCAAAGAGTTTGACCTGCCTCTTGATCTGGCTTACCTGCCGATGATAGAAAGCGGTTATAGTCAGACAGCCACTTCCAGGGCCAAAGCGGTGGGCTTGTGGCAATTTATTCGCTCAACGGCCCGTTTTTATGGACTAACGGTCAACAATTACGTGGACGAGCGAAAAGATCCCGTTAAATCGACCCGGGCGGCAGCGGCATATCTTGCCGACCTCTATCAGGAATTCGGTTCCTGGGACCTGGCGGTAGCCGCCTATAACGCCGGCAGCGGCAAAATAAGACAATCCATTAACAAATACAACACAAAAGATTTCTGGAAGCTGGCACAGCATCGCCACCTGAAACAGGAAACCAAACATTACGTTCCGAGGTTAATCGCCGCCATCATTATTGCCAGAGATCCGGCCAAACACGGCTTTAGCGATATCGCTTATGAGCCAGCCCTGAAGTATGAGACGATTGAGGTTCCCCGCTGGACTCCACTGACCGCGGATTCACTTGCCGGCAATATAAAAATGGAATCCTGGCGGAAGCGCAACCGGGAACTCC
>CAYWUR010000105.1:0-6613 GCA_964460745.1 uncultured Desulfobulbia bacterium
CCCGCAACCTGCTGATTACAAATCAGCTGCTCTGCCAATTGAGCTACGCCAGCGCAAAACGTAACATAATATTATCGTCGTCTCCAAAAATCAATACTTTTCTGGTGTGGCACCTTCCATACCCAAAATCATGCCGTTATACTTAACCAAAAATAAAGCCCTCCCGATTCAGGCGGGAGCCGGGAAAACCATAGCAGACTTTTTTTGCAACTCCTGTCACGCCAGACCTAACGGACAAACCCGCTCTCCCGGTATTTTTCAAAAGCCATGGCGCATGACCGGTATACCATATGGGCCAGTTTTGTATATGGCAAATAAAGGAACAACATTAAAATAACCACGAGGTGCATAAAATAAAACAGATACGCCAACACCGGAATTTCCACCAATCGCAATAATTCAGCCAATAAACCGGTGACGCCTAACGCCATGATTTCGCCAATCAAAAACCAGTCATAAAACGTTGGCTTTATTCCCTGTTCTTCTTCACTTTTAGTACGATTTACCCAAAGTATACCCACCCCGACGATCAAGGCAACGGCACTAATATTAGCCAACAATTTAAAGGGATCAGCCAAAGGAATAGCCCCATGCAGACTGGGATACAACAACCCCATAATATCCTTCCTGAGAAACGAATACGCGGTAACACAAAAAAGGCCGATAAAGGAAAGCAGCAAGGGTAAGTGCCCATTCACACGATTATGATTGGTGCCGCATTCTTTGAAACGTTTATGCTTAATTGTTTCAACGATGGATGGCCAAAGGAAATCAATTAAAAACTGTTTAGCGGATGGCCTGAAATCAGGGTTGGCGCCCAAGCCCGCAGCCATCTTCTTCCACATCGCAGAAGCCCCTCGATATGAAGCGTAGAGAGAGAAAAAAAAGGCTGGAACAAATATTATATCAATAAAAAATACATTCTTCGTGAGCCAATGGAAATCCCAATGTCCGAAAAAGTGCCCAAAGCCTACCTCGCGCAACTGTCCTACATCAGGGATATGCAATCCACCGGAAAAAAGCCACATAAGCAGAATAATGGCTCCCGGTATCCCTATCAGAAGCGGCAGGTTTTTACCTTCACTTGCCAGCTTGGCCAGACCCTGCGGAAAGCCGAACTTGGTGTATGCATAAGCGCGAATCGCCCCCAAAACCTCTCCCGGCTTGGCTCCTCTGGGGCAATACGCCGTGCAATCTCCACATTGATGGCAAAGCATAATATCAGCATCGCCGGTAAGTTTGTCTTCTAAACCCCACTGCGCCCAAATCATCTCCTTGCGAGGAAATGGCTTATTATCCGTGGATAGGGGACAGACAACGGAACAGGTCGCACATTGGTAACATTTTTTCAATGTTTCGCCACCCGCGCTCTTCAGATATTTTATAAAATTTAAGTCCGGCTCTATTTTCATTGTCATATGATGCCTCCTGTCTTCACTCCGTCAATACCCAAATTGTGTTGTCCCGAAATTAAATCCGAAGACCTTCTCCGGCACAAAACTTTCCGCAATAATGCAAGTAAACTAGAATCCCTTAAATGGATTGGGGCCTAGTTCAACGATCTCATCAACGAATTCCTGGATTATTCCGGGAATTTTATCATAATCTGAAATTGCAATCTGACGTGTAGTTACGCGCTCGGTCTCGAGGCCTAAAGACGACAGAGTTTCTCCGATGTTTTCCATCCGCCGGTTTGCCAATTCGCTGCCCTTAACAAAATGGCATTGATAATCATCACCATATTGGCAGCCCAGGAGAATAACGCCGTCCATCCCGGCTGACATGGCGTCCTTAATCCAGACCATATTCATTGACCCCAGGCAACGAACCCTGACAAAACGTACCAGATTGTTAAGGCCATTGCGGCGCATCGCAGCCATGTCCAAGGCCGGATAGGCGTCATTTTCACAGACAAAGGCAAGAATCCGAAGCTTATCCTCGTCATCATCCGGGACTTCAATTGATTTAACCATTGAACCGATCATGTCGATATTGTAATCCTTAAAGCCGATAATCCGCTCAGGGCAAGCCCCCATACAGGTTCCACAACGGCGGCACCTCGTCGGATTAGGCAGAGGGGTACCCTTTTCGTCGTCATCAATAGCGCCAAAGGGACATTCTTCCGTGCACCGCTTACATTGCGTACACCGTTGCATAAAAAATTCAGGGTACGTCTTATCACCGGAACGGGGATGCACCGCCACGCCCCGATCGGCCGATTCAAGACATTGGATGGCCTTAAGAGCTGCACCGGTAGCATCATCAACAGTTTCCTCAACCGTCATGGCCTTTCGCACCCCTCCGCAGGCATAGATTCCGGTCCGCCTGGTTTCATAAGGAAAGCATATGAAATGTGAATCAGCATACCCATCAAATAAATCAAGGTCGATTAAAGCCGGACCCTGCCGATAGGCCAAATTTATCATGGCCTTATCCTGAGTAGTGGGCACCATACCGGCGGCCAGAACAACCATATCCACGTTAATGGTGATATTTTCATTGAGCAGAGTATTTTCAAGCTGGACGCTTAACGAACCATTGCTTTCCTCTTCAACTTTCAATACATTGGCCTTGGTAAAAAATATACCGTCATCATTCTGGGCCGCCTTATAGAAAAGCTCCATATTGCCGGGAGTCCGCATATGCTGATATAAGATGTAAGCCTTGGCGCCGGAATTATCATTTCGAACATACTGCGCCTGCTTGAGAGCGACAAGACTGGTAACCGAGTTACAGTAAGGGAAGTCCTTATCGTCTTCCGCCCCGCCGGGACTCTGAACAAAAGCCACACTTTCCACAGGTTTGCCGTCGGAAGGCCTGGCAATCTTCTCTTTAAGGGCCAATTTTTCGAATTCATCGTTGGTCACCACATTTTTATACTGACCATAGCCAAGATGTTCGTATTGCGAAACATCAGCGGAATTCCAGCCGGTGGCCAAAATAACCGAACCAAACTGTTCGGCGTCCGGATTTTTCGCCATATAATGTTGCAGCCCCTTGTTGGGGTCTTCCTTCTCGCCTTTATCGATAAGATCCTGTTCGTCCACCCCGACCTTGGCAGGCGCGTCCCATTCGCTCTCTGTATCGGCCGGCTTAAAAGTCACATCAAACATGCCGGGCGCGCCGCCGATCCTGGCCACCTCGGTGCCGGCCAGGACCGTAACATTAGCCTCCGCCTCCACGTCTTTAACCAAGTCGGAAATAGATGGAGATTCAAGCTCGAGCCAAGGCGCCTTGGTGGGCAGCTGTTTGCGCCATCCGCCTGCTTTGCCGCCCAGTTTATCTTCTTTTTCGACAAGAGTAACTTCATAACCGGTTAAAGCCGCTTCTTTGGCCGCGGTCAAGCCGGCAATCCCGCCGCCGACCACCAGAATTTTTTTGTTAATGCTTTCAAGCAGATAAGCCTCGGGAAGCTCAGATTTCTGGGCCTGTGCACACCCCATGCGCATATAATCGGCTGCCAATTCCTGCACATACTCGGCATCGGCATCTTTACCCCGGCACCAGACAACCTGTTCCCGCAAGTTTGCCCGAATGGAAATTTTATCGTCGCCGAAACTTAACTCATCCTGCATAACCCTGGGCGAACAGGCCCCGATAACCACGGTATTCACCCCGTCGTCATTGATATCCTTCTCTATAAACGCACGGCCGGCGGCGCTGCATAATGCCTCGTGTGTCTTGCAAGGCATGGCCATTTCTCCAGTAACTACCTCGCATAGGGCCTCTACATCCAAGGCGTCGCCTATACCACATCCCGTGCAAATATATGCACCATATTTTTTATCCATTATCTTCTACCTCCTCGACGCTTGAATGGCTTTAAGGGCCGCTGCTGTTGAATTCTGAGTACAGGTAACCACATCCGCAGCCTTCTTGGCGCAGCCGGCGGCAATCACGCCGTTTTCAAAATCAGACAATATAAAGCCGTTGTTATCCATCTGCACTCCAGCCGCAGCACATTGGCCTTTCATTGTCGGTTCCATTCCGGTTGCTAAAACCGCCATATCGACTTTCTGACGGATTTTATCGCCGGTTACCGCGTTCTCCGCAACCACGGTTACACCGCCATCCTGCTCGGGGATAATATCCGCAACCTTCCCCTTAATAAAGCTGGTATTTTCGTCAGACATAATCTTCTCACGAAACTTCTCATATTTCCCAGGGGTCCGCAGATCTATATAAAAAACATAAATCTTGGACTCCGGATAACGCTCACGAATATAAGTAATCTGCTTCATCGTGGCCATACAGCAAATATAGGAACAAAACTCCAGATGGTTTTCATCTCTTGAACCGGCGCACTGTACAAAGGCAAAACTTTCCGGTTCCTTGTTATCGCCGGGCCGCAGAATTTTACCGCCGGTCGGCCCATTGGGCGCGGCCAGACGTTCCATCATCATATTGGTAATGATGGCGTCACTTTCGTTAAATTTAAGGTTCGTCATGCGGGTAGCATCATAGGGATTCCAACCCGTGGCCCAGACAATTGAGCCGACATCAACGGTAAAAGTCTTGGCAGCCATATCAAGATCAACGGCGTCATATCGACAGGCCTCAACGCATTTGCCGCATTTCGTGCAGGCGGCCATGTCGATTGCATACCTCATGGGAAAAGACATCTCATGCGGCCGGTAAATCGCCCTGGTTTTGTCCAAATTGAAATTAAAGGCATTATCTCGTTCTTCAGGACAGGCATCAACACAGGCATTACATCCTGTACAATTGTTATTTACATATCGCGGTATGGTTTCCAGAGTTACCTGATAGTTGCCATGTGTACCCGAAACATTTTTCACTTCGGTCATGGTGTATACGCGAATCTTACGATTGTTTTTAACCCGCTTAAAATTAATTTCAAGGCCACAGGAAGGGGGACACAACTTTGGGAAATACTGGTTCAGCTGAGCAACACGCCCACCCAGATAGGGATTTTTTTCAACCAGAAAGACATCATTCCCGACCTCCGCCGCCTCAACTGCGGTTGTCAACCCACTAATGCCGCCGCCAACGACCAATATACCACCAGTGACAGGTGTGCTGTGCTCGTCTGCCATGCGATTCCTCCATTCAGATAATTAAATTTACCTTGGTTAGTTTCTTTATGATTTGGTTTTCTTGGCTCAAGTGATTTGTTGTTTTAGCAAAAAAATCAATTCAACCCAAATAACCATATCAAGCCCTGCGGAAATATCGGAAAAAGCCTCATCTCTGTAGCGCGAGGACGTACCTAATATGCCAAAATCCTTTTCTGCAAGCCGGCCAAAGCCATGACCGGACTTTCCCGGCATCCTGCTGCCATGTATAGAAAAATCTCCAGGCGCCGAAATCGGCGCCTGGAGATCAATTAGTATCCCGATTTTAATACCTTATCACTCCTGCAAGTGATGCCAATGGCTTATAACCAGGGATCGGTCTCAATAATGTTGACACAGTCAACCTTTTCACACTTCCACTCCTCGGTCTCGGGATTAAAGGTGGAGTTAACGAAGCATTTCCAGTTTTCTTCATCAACATTCGGATAATCCGACCGATAGTAGAAGCCCGGATAACGACTCTCCTTACGGAACTCGATGTGACGGATATGCGTCTCCACACACCAGATGCGGTGATAATTCTCCCAGCAACGCATCAATTCGTGCAAGTCGCCGGCCGCCATTTTCTCGGCATCCTCACGCATCATCTGAAGAAGATCCAGACAGATATTGAGCAGCTTACCGGAGGTCATGTAGTAGGTGGCAACGCCGCCGCCATACTCGTCGGTGGCCTTCATGAGACGCATCATCAGGCCGGCCGGTTTGATGTAATTGGGGTTGATATCGGCAGCCGTGGTTTTAGCGACATGCTCATGATACAATTTTACCGGCGCGTAGATTTCGTCGGCCAGTTCCTGCGCGGTTTGCTTCAACTCCGGTTTGAAGTCGGCATGGTCGCGGCAGTATCTGACCATCTCTTTGGCAACCAGCCGGCCTTCGCAATGGGAACCGGAAGAGAACTTATGCCCGGAGGCGCCGACGCCGTCACCGGCGGTAAACAGACCGTTAACCGTGGTCATCCGGTTATAGCCCCACTTGTAGGCATCCGGCACCCAGTCCTCATTCGGGCCTGAGGTCCAGATACCGCAGCAGCCGGAGTGGGAGCCCAGCATATAGGGTTCGGTAGGCATAACCTCGGAGCCGACCTTCTCTGGCTCGACATTGGCGCCGGCCCACAGACCGGCCTGGCCGACGGACATGTCGAGGAAGTCTTCCCAGGCCTCGGACTCGAGGTGTTTCCAGAATTTCTTGACATTCTTCTCATCCATACCGGCCGCCCGTTTCTCTTGGAGGAAAGCATCCAGAGCAACGTCGGTAGCCATGTAAATCGGCCCGCGGCCTTCCTTCAGCTCATTCATCATCAAATGGTTCCGCAGACAGGTCGGGGTGACCGGCGAGGCGCCGTAGGGCATGAATTTGGACAACTCTTCCTTGGCGGCATCGCCCATGGCATAGAACTCGCCCAGACCGTTCTGTACCTTGGCCTTGAACAGCAGAAACCAGGCGCCGACCGGGCCGTAACCGTCTTTGAAACGAGCCGGCGTGAAACGATTTTCCATCATGGTCAGAGTAGCGCC
>CAYWUR010000106.1:0-6591 GCA_964460745.1 uncultured Desulfobulbia bacterium
TTGACATGCAGCGCCGAACCGTTCAGCAGCCATATCCAAAGGGGCATGGCGACGGCGGCGGCAAGGGAACCTAAAGAGATATATTGCCAGACGTAGACCACCCCGACAAAAACCAGCAGGCAGAACAAAGCGGACAATGGCTCAAGAAACAAAAAAATCCCCAAGGCGGTAGCCACGCCCTTGCCGCCGTTAAATTTCAAGTATATGGGGAAAATATGCCCCAGGAAAGCCGCGCCGCCGCACAGAACCAGCCAGAGACCCCTGTCGGCCGATTGCCGGAACAGCAGACTCGCTATCGCCATCGGAATAACGGCCTTGGCCATATCGCCGACCAGGGTCAACAGCCCTAATTTTTTCCCAAGCAAACGATTAACATTGGTGGCGCCGATGTTGCCGCTACCGGCCCGCCTGACATCCACGCCCGCGCCTTTGGCCAGCAGCAGGCCGCAGGGGATGGAGCCCAGCAAATAGGAGAACAGAATAAAAAGATAAGGCATAGTATTCCTGCTTTTTTAACCTCTTGTTCCGCTTAAACACACCCCTATATTATTCTGGCGGGGAGCCTTAAATTACTGTATATTTTAAAATACAATTTGCCCTTGGAGAAAAGGGCCCTTATACGATATGAAATATTTACATAACTGATGACCATTAAAAAAATTATAACATATCCACACCCGGTCTTAAGGCGGAAAGCGGAATGCGTAACCGCCTTTGATGACCGTCTTCAACAGTTGATCGCCGACATGGTTGAGACCATGTACGCCGCCCCCGGGGCCGGCCTGGCTGCCAATCAAATCGGCATTGCACTCCGTATCGCCGTTATTGATATCACCCCGACATCGACTGCGGAACGTAAAGAAGAAAAAAAACATCTGACCCTCATCAATCCTGAAATTTCTAACGGCGAGGGATCGCAGATCGATGAAGAAGGCTGCCTGAGTGTGGTGGATTTTTCCGCAAAGGTCAAGCGCTTTCAAAAAATAGTCGTCAAGGCACAAGACATGGAGGGACAAACCAGAGAGTTCGACGCCGAAAACCACTTTGCCCGTGTCATTCAGCATGAAACTGATCATTTAAATGGTAAACTTTTTATCGATCATATCAGTTCTCTTAAACGTTCTCTTTATAAGAAACGCCTTAAAAAGCGGTTAAGGGAAGAAAAAAACGGCTAGGATATGGCGAAAACAAACTTTCGCATTATCTTTATGGGAACCCCGTTTTTTGCCGTTCCCACGCTTGCAGCACTTATCGCCCGTGGAGAAAAAATCGTTGGCGTCATCACCCAGCCGGATCGGCCAAAGGGGCGGGGCAGAAAGCTTACGCCACCGCCGGTCAAGGAGGCGGCCGAACAGGCCGGCTTAGCGGTCTATCAACCGATAAAAATCAAGGGGGCGGACTTCATGGCCACCTTGCAGAATCTTGCCCCGGATCTCATCGTCGTTGTGGCCTACGGCAGAATTCTGCCGGCCCATATAATAAACCTGCCGACCCACGGGACTATCAATGTACACGCCTCCCTGCTTCCCAAATACCGTGGCGCCGCCCCCATTCAATGGGCGTTGATCAGGGGTGAGACAGAAACCGGCGTTACAATCATGCAGATGGACGAGGGCATGGATACCGGCGATATTATGCTCACCAGGCAACTCCCCATCAATCAAGACGACAACGCTGCAACTCTTACGAAAAAACTTGCCGACCTGGGCAGTCAGGCCTTGGTTGAGGCCCTTGACCTGTTGCGTACCGGCCGACTTTCACCGGCCAGACAGGATGACAGCCTGGCAACGCCGGCCCCGCCTCTTTGCAAGGCTGAAGGCCGGGTGGACTGGACAAAGCCGGCTCACGCAATAAGCGGCCTTATCCGCGGCCTCGATCCCTGGCCTTCATCTTATACGACTCTTGCCGGGAAACGGCTGCGACTCTTCGCGCCTCAGGTTGTCGACAGCGATCTTGCCGCCCGACAGACAGGCCGGGAAGCCGGGCAACCGACCAAGCCGGGGACCTTGTGCCATGCGGACGCAAACGGTCTATTAATCGCCACCGGCAAGGATTATCTATTGATCCAAGAACTCCAGCCTGAAGGAAGCAAACGCATGTCGGCGGATGCGTACCTGCGGGGACATATCCTGACAGCCGGCATGATATTCGAATGAAAGAAAAACGGCCACGGCAATTTTCCTGGTGGAAGATCCTGATTCTGTTAAGCCTTGCAGGCGGCATCATCTGTATCTTTGTATATAGCAGGATCTGGAACGACACCCTGCTTTATAACCTCCTGTTTCATCTCAAAAAATCCATGGTCGCCGGTGCCAGGCTGAGGGAAGAAATCCTTGCCTATGGTGCGATGGCCCCCCTGCTTTTCATAATTTTGCAGCTGTTGCAGGTATTGTTTGCACCGATTCCAGGCGAGGCCTCCGGCTTTCTAGGCGGCTACCTTTTCGGCGCCTGGCCGGGCTTTTTATACTCAAGCATCGGCCTCACCCTCGGTTCAGTACTGGCCTTCGGCATTGGCCGTCTCTTGGGCGACGCCCTTATAACGCGCTTTCGCAAAAGGCAGGTATATCGTAAATTCAACCATATCGTCCGCAAGAGTGATTTTGCCATACCTTTTGTCCTCTTCCTCCTGCCGGGATTCCCCAAAGACGCCCTTTCCTATCTGCTGGGCCTGAGTTCCATGCCCCTGCGTATTTTCATTTTCATTGCCTGCGTTGCCCGGATGCCGGGAACCCTGATGTTGTCTTTTCAGGGCGCTCAGGTCTATCAGGGAAACTTTCTGCAACTTCTTGTCCTGCTGGTTTCTTCCGCTGCCGTTGCCCTGCCCTGCATTTTTTATCGCAAGCAGATACTGGCCCGCCTCTCTCTATATAACCGCCATTCTTCTTTGAATAACCAGGAGGATTAAACCGCTTTACCCGGCGGCATGACAGCGATGAACAGTAAAAAAAATACAACAGCCTATGCGGACTGTTTTTCCGGCGTCAGCGGCGATATGTTCCTGGGCGCCCTGCTCGATGCCGGCCTGCCGGCGGCACACCTGCGGGGCGAGCTGGCCGGACTTAACATGGACGACTACCGCCTGGTAATCCGGCAGCAAAAGCAAGGCGCTATCTGCGCCACCAATCTAACTATCGAGACGGAAGAAAAACAGCCGCATCGTTCCTGGAAAACAATCAGGCGGCTCATCGAGCAAAGCGACCTTACCGCTGTTGTCAAAAAAAAAGTGCTGGAGGTTTTCGCCGGGCTGGCAGCCGCGGAGGCCAAAATCCATGGCCGGCGCATAGACGACATCCACTTTCATGAAGTGGGCGGCCTGGACGCCATTATTGATATTGTCGGCACGGTCATCGGTTTGACCTACTTCGGGGTTGAACGATTGATCTGTTCCCCGCTGCCGATGCCGCACGGCTGGATAACATGCCGCCACGGCCGCCTGCCTGTTCCAGCGCCGGCCGTTTACGAAATACTTAAAGGGACGCCGGTTTACGGCGTTGAGCAGAAACAGGAATTGATAACCCCCACCGGCGCCGCCCTGCTCAAGGCCATGAGCAGAGGTTTCGGTCCGCTGCCGAGCATGATTATCAGTCATATCGGCTACGGCGCCGGAGACCGCCGGGCCGCCGGGCAATATCCCAATCTGTTCAGACTGGTTATCGGTAAAGGCAAAACGGTCAAGGAAGCCCAGGATATCGAGGTTATTGAAACAAATCTTGACGACTGGTCCCCGGAAGGTTTTCCTTTTCTAACCGAACGATTGTTTGCCTTGGGGGCTCTGGATGTCTGCCTGCTTCCCGTACATATGAAAAAAGGCCGGCCGGGATTTCTGCTGCTGGTCATCGCCGCGCCGGCTGCCGCCCTGCAGATCAAACAATGTATTCTCTCCGAAACCTCGGCTATCGGTTTGCGCTTTCGCACGGAGCGACGGATGACCCTGCCCCGGACAAGCGGCACAATCAACAGCCGCTGGGGACCTATCACGGTAAAAAAAGTTGAAACACCAAACGGCGCGGTCCTTTACCCTGAATACGAGGCCTGCCGGCAAGCGGCCAAAGCGAACAACGTGCCGTTAAAAAAAATTTATGATGCCGTGGCATGCTGCTCGCCGGCGGAATTCGTTGAAACTGACGGCTGACTCTTGAAGATGCTACCCAGACATTCGGTTAGGAGAGTTATTGCATGACCAATCTACTCATGGCGCTTGCCACGGGATTTTACTCCGGCTTTCTGCCGGTCGCGCCCGGAACCTGGGGATCTCTCGTCGGCATGCTTCTCTTTCTGCCGCTGAGCAGATTATCCCTGCCCGCTTATATAATCGTGCTGCTCATCCTTTTTGTTGTCGGCTTTTTTGCCGCCGACGCCGCCGAAAAAATTATGGATCGGCCGGACCCCGGTCAGATCGTCATTGACGAGATAGTCGGCATGCTGGTTACCCTGACCGGCGCCCCGGTTCGGTTTACGCCGCTGATTCTGGGCTTTTTAATTTTCCGCCTGTTTGATATCTACAAGCCCTTTCCTGTCCGATGGCTGGACCAACATCTGCGAGGAGGGATCGGCATTATGCTGGATGATGTAATGGCCGGGATCTACAGCTTAGTGGTAATGCAGGGCATCTTGTGGTATATCGGCTGAACGGTGCCGGCCGCTATCACCAGATGCGGCAGTAAACTCGGCCGCCAATAGTATAGTCGCCGGAGGCTATATCATAAACAAGGCCCTTGCCCTTGATTTCCAGATTGTGCCCCTGTAGGTGTACCGCCGCTTTCGTCTTTATCCGGCCGGCCTTATCAAAATAGCGTAGGCGCTTGGTCCGCAGCACATAATCATCGCCGAATTCAAGGGTAACATTCTTCGAAAGAGTCAGAACCCGTTCGATCATGTCGTAATAGGCCAGAAGTCCGGATACATGAGCCTGACGCGGCAGAGCCGCGGTATCGTTTCGCGCGAAAAAGACCGCCTCCACCTTTTCCATGCGGAGACTATTTTCGCCAACGCCGGTATAAAGCCGATCAGCATTGATTGACAACTCTTGCCGGCCCTCTCTGCACTGCGAGAAACGCACCTTTTCCATGGCATAGGACCTGGTTTTGGCGGGTCGTGAAGCGCCGGACATAGACGGCGCCCCGCCGCCGGCCCGCAAAAAGGCCGCCAGAGGCGGACTCCAGAGTGGAGCGCTTGCCAGAATTATTAAGGGAATAAGTAATAAGAAGTTTCGAGAGTTGCGCATCGCAACAGTTCTCCAGGGGGCGGCAATCTTGTGTAACCTCAGAGTTCTTACCGCGCATCATTCATGCGGCGTACCGCCGAGGTAACTTGCAAGGAGGGTCTGGTGGACGCCCGTTGCTTCAAGGATAAGATCGCAGACCTCCCGCACAGCGCCTTTGCCGCCCGGCTTGCCGGTTATATAATGGACAAGCCGCCTTACCTCGGGAGCGGCGTCGGCCACGGTTGCGGAAAAACCCACCCTGGAAAGCAAAGGTATGTCCAGCCAGTCATCGCCCATGTATGCGACCGCCTCCGCAGGCAATTGCAGCTCCCGACAAAGCCGCGTAAAAACATCGACCTTGTCTTTTACCCTCTGATATACATGAACGAGGGCAAGGTCCCGAGCGCGGCGAGTCACGGCCTCCGAGGCCCTCGCCGTAATGAGGCCCGTCTCGATGCCGGCCTTTTTAAGCAATCTGATGCCCAGACCATCCTTGATATTAAATGATTTGCTTTCCACACCGTCCTGCGCATAGGTTATAGTGCCATCGGTGAGTACCCCGTCAACGTCAAGAAGCAGAAGCTTAACATGTTTAGCCCGGGACAGACAGAATCGCCGGGCGTCACCCTTTGCCGCGGCCGCCGACCGGGAAGCCGCCTTGTTGCGCAGGGCCTCGGTCAGCTCGCAATCCGAAGGGTACCGGCCCCTAAATGATGAACAAAAGTCATCGCCATGCATGGTCAACCCTCCTGATCATCGATTTCCCTTACCAGCGAATGAAGCCGGACAATCGTCTGCAGCAGAGCTTCGACCTTGCCAAGGGGCATGGAATTGGGGCCATCGCATAAGGCCTTATCCGGCGCCGGATGAACCTCCATAAAAATGCCGTCAACACCGGCAGCCACCGCCGCCCGCGCCAGCGGCGGAATAAATTCGCGCTGGCCGCCGGAACTGTCGCCGGCGCCGCCCGGCAGCTGGACACTATGGGTCGCGTCGAACAACACGGGACAGCCAAGCGAATGCAGGACCGGAAAGGATCGCATATCCACGACCAGGTTATTGTAGCCAAGCACAAAGCCCCTTTCAGTAAGAAGCAGCCGACGGCAGCCGGCGTTTTTGATCTTGGCAACGGCGTTACGCATGTCCCACGGTGACAGGAACTGCCCTTTTTTCAGATTGACAATTTTCCCGGTTTCAGCGGCGGCGACCAGAAGGTCGGTCTGCCGGCAGAGAAAGGCTGGAATCTGAATAATATCAAGAACTTCAGCCGCAATTTTTACCTGGGCGGCCTCATGAACATCCGATATAACCGGCACTGCAAATTCTTCCCGGATACGTTCCGGAATGGCCAGGCCTTTTTCCAGACCGGGACCGCGGAACGAGGCAAG
>CAYWUR010000107.1:0-6555 GCA_964460745.1 uncultured Desulfobulbia bacterium
GTTTTGCGCCGCGCTTCTACCGGGCCATATGCGATAAGGCGGGCCGGCTTTCCTCTATTGCGGCAGCACCGGGCCTGCCGGTCCGCATACGAAAATCCGTCCTCCCGGCGCCGGACACGGCCGGCCATTCCCAGATACTGACGCCTGACGCCGAATTTGCCGATATGTTCATGACCGAACTGGGACGAGGCTGTAGCCGCGGCTGCCGTTTTTGCGCCGCCGCCTTTGTTTACCGACCGCCTCGTTTATGGTCCGCGACCGCCATTATCAAAGCCCTTTCACAGAGACCGGCCGCGACCAACCGTATAGGACTGCTGGGCATGGAAATGGCATCCGCCGATGTTCTCGGCAAAATTTCAGAATATCTGCTTGACGAATCCTGCGCCCTGTCGTTTTCTTCTCTGCGGGCCGACGCGATAACCCCGGCCCTGTTGAAGCTCCTGGCAAAAAACGGCCTGAAAAGCGCGGCCATTGCGCCGGATGGGGGGTCGGAGCGGCTGCGACGCGTTATTAACAAGGGGATAAACGAGGACGATCTTCTTACCGCCGCCGAGGCCCTGGTACGAGCCGGTATAATAAATCTTAAGCTTTATTTCATGATCGGCCTGCCGACCGAAACCCCGGAAGATCTGGAAGAACTGGTCACCCTGACCTTAAAAATAAAGCAGAAAATTCTCGCGTACGGCAGAACAAGGGGCCGGCTTGCCAATCTGCTCCTCTCCGTTAACTGCTTTATCCCGAAGCCGTGGACCCCTTTTCAGTTCCACCCTTTTGCGAACGGCGCCGACAAACCGATAAAGGCATTAAAAAATAAAATCAAATACCTTCGCAAAAATCTGGGTGCCGCGCCTAATATCAGAATCAAGGCGGACCGGCCGGAAAAGGCCTTTTTCCAAGCCGTTCTCGCCAAAGGCGACCGCCGGGTGGGCAAGGCTCTGCCGGCGCTCACCCGGACGGATGCGAACTGGCGGCATATTTTTAAACAGCAGGGTATAGCGGCGGCGGACTTCGCATTAAGAATGCGGGAACGCGACGAATTTTTTCCATGGGAAATAATCGACCACGGCATAAATAAAGACTACCTGTGGGCCGAATATCAAAAGGCCCTGCGCGGCAAGTTGACAAACAGCTGCGATCCTGCCGAGTGCAGACGTTGCGGAGTGTGTCATGATCGCTGACAATAAAAAACCGGTCGGAGCCGACAGCGGCGGATACGATGGAAAGGCGCTGAAACCGTTCCGGCTGGTAAAATTTTTTTCCTTCACCGGGTTAGCGGTAATTCTGGTCTTTACCATGGTATTATCCTGGCTGATCCCCAATTACGCTCAAAAAGTGCTGCTTGAACGAAGCGAGACCTACGCCCTGTCTCTGGCCGAGAACCTTAATCACCAGGTATTCCTGCAATTTGTCCTGCCCACGGCGCTTCGTTACGGCAAAATAGCGCTCAGCAATCCCAAACAGTTCAAGAGACTGGATACGATCGTCCGCAATAATATCACCCATGGTCTGAAAATAGATTCAGCCACTATTTTTGACTCCAAGGAGAATATCATCTCATACAGTACGAATGCCGACCTGGTCGGTAAACGGGATGTCGGCGGCCTGGAATATAAAAAATCCCTGCGCGGCGAAACCAACTCAATTCTGATTTCCACCGGTTCACTGCTGAATCTTCTGCCCGGCGCTCCGCCTATTTCCTGTAAGCTGAAAACCTATATACCGTTTCGGCGGGAAGGCCCCTTAAGTGAAAGCACCGATTTTATCATGGGTGTTATTGAAATCGTTCAGGACCTGTCCGATGATCTGGAGGCCATTATCAGACTACAGGGCACGATCATTATCACCGCCATATTAATTATGAGCGCTCTTT
Source organism: uncultured Desulfobulbia bacterium (assembly GCA_964460745.1). Taxonomy (GTDB): domain Bacteria; phylum Desulfobacterota; class Desulfobulbia; order Desulfobulbales; family BM004; genus CAYWUR01. Next base: position 1,871 of record CAYWUR010000107.1, read on the forward strand.
TTGCGGCTTTGTGGTTTATTATCGTCAAGGCCGACCGTATTATAGAAAACAGGGCGGAGGAAAGGCGCCGGCTGGAGGAAAAATTATTCCAGGCCGAACGGCTTGCCGGTCTGGGAAAAATGGTAGCGGCTGTCTCGCATGAAATCAAAAACCCCCTGGGGATCGTCAAAAGCACCGCCGAGCTCCTGGAAAAACGGCTTAAAAACATAGCGCCGGGCAACGAACATCTGGCTGATATCATTATCGAGGAAACAAAACGGCTGGATGGAATCGTCATGGAATTTCTGGACTTTGCCCGACCGCCGTCGCCGAATCCGACCTTGGGATCGGTTAATGATATCATATCCAAGGCCGTTAAATTCATGGAACCGGAATTCGGGAAGCACCAAATAAAAATGAATATCAACTTGGACGCCTCGCTTGATCCTGTTGAAATAGACAACAATCTCCTCTACCGCGTCTATCTCAATATCCTGATTAACGCGGTGCAGGCCATGCCGGAAGGTGGCGTCATTACGGTGGTCACGGGCCGGACGAATGGTCGGTCGGCCGGCGGCATATTCATAAAAATCAGCGATACGGGGGTCGGCATGTCAGAGGAAAAACAGGCTCTGATCTTCAATCCTTTCTTTACCGACAAAAACCGCGGGACCGGTCTGGGACTGGAAATCGTCAAGAATATCATCGAGGAGGGCCTGCACGGCGCCGTCGAGGTCGAGAGTGAGGAGGGCCGGGGTACGACTTTTACTATTTTTCTGGGAGTGAGAAATTAGGGGCCGGGAGCGAACCTCGAGCTATATAAAAAGAGGCCGACATGCTTTGGCAAGCATGTCGGCCTCTTGAAAAATTGGTGGGCGATACGGGATTCGAACCTGTGACTTCCACCGTGTGAAGATGGCACTCTAACCACTGAGTTAATCGCCCGCGAAACAAATGTACCCAAGCGGCGCTGAAAGTTCAACCGGTTTTGTCGAATTTGCCGGCCCGGCGAAAGGTCCGACAACAAAAAAACCTTGCTAAACAAGGTTTTTTTGGGGTAGTAAACTACTCTAGGGACCTGTCCATAAATATAGAAGGTCTATCAAAAAAACTTTTAAACAGGAACTTGTATGATACAAGGCGGATTATTCAGACTGACATCAATACTTCTTTTGCTGTTCTTTTACGCAGGCGGCAGCGGCCTTGCCGCCACCCACGACGAAAACACCCATAAGGCCGCAAGTATCGCTTTCCTGCCTTTTGCAATTCACGCCCCCGCCGCCCAAAAAAAATTCACCTATCTCCGGGAAGGCGTCCGGGATATGCTGGCCAGCCGTCTGGCGGCGAAAACAGGCATAAAAATTATTGATAAAAACCTGATAGATACATCAATAACGACGAGCGCCGGTCGCCTGACGGCTGAACAAATCGGCACTCTTGCTGGAAAGATCGGCGCTGATTATGTAATGGCCGGCAGTCTTACCTTTATGGGCGCCGGCGTCAGTCTGGACGCCCGGGTTTTTCCCATTCATCCCTTAAAGAAGGCCGCGCCGGTAAATTTTTATGCTTCCGCCGGGCAGGATGAAATTATTACGGCAATTGACAAACTGGCCGGTGATGTGGCTGAAAAACTTTTTGGTCAAAAACGGTCGGCGATTGCTACACCGCCGGCGCCCGCCTCTCCGCCACAAACCGCTCATCCCGACCGTGAATTCCTGCAATCAACACCCGGCAGCTCACCCTTCATAAATCCGCTGATAATCAACCCTGCGGGAATCAGGGGCGGCGGACAATTCATCAAAAGTCAAAACCTGGAATTAGCCCTCCAGGCAATGGACGTCGGTGACGTAAACGGCGACGGGAGGGAAGAAGTTGTTCTGGGCGACAAAACCAAGGTATTCGTATACCGCCGTAACGGCAATAAGCTGACCATATTAAAACAAATAGCCATGCCCGGCCGTTACAGAATCCACGCCATCAACCTGGCGGACCTTAACGGCGACGGCAAAAAAGAAATCTATATAAGCGCCGCCGACAATACCCGGCCTAATTCCTCTGCCGTCGAATGGCGGGACGGCAAGCCGGTTTATCTGTTCAGGAATCTATCCTGGTATATAAGACCCTTGGCCGTACCAGGACAAAAAACCATTCTGGCCGGCCAGCAGGCCGCGGCCAACGGCCCCCTTTCACCCGGCATTTACCGGCTGACCATTACGAAAAACCGGGTTACCGCAAAACAGCGGCTTGAAATCCCCGCCGCCGTTAATCTTTTTAATTTTTCTTACGCCGACCTGGATGGCGACGGCCAAGCGGAAATCGTCGCCGTCAATCGGCACGACAATCTGCTGGTCTTGCGGCAGAATGGCAAACTTTTATGGAAAAGCGCCGACCATTTCGGCGGGACGACACGATTCATCGGCGGAAAGCCGCTTTCAAAAAGTTCAAATACGCAAAAATATGTTGATGAAGAAAGAATATATGTTCCCACCCGCATTATGACCGCGGATGTCAACAACGACGGGCGCACGGATATCATTGTCAACAAAAATCTGTCAACCGCCTCCAGAATCTTTCGAAACCTTAAATCTTATCCAAACGGCGAACTGCATTGCCTGACCTGGAACGGTATCGCCCTGAGCGATCTGTGGCAGACAAAAAAAATTGACGGGTACATAGCGGATTATCAATTACGGCGTAACAAAGAAGGAAAAGACGGCAAATTATACATAGGTCTTGTTTTACGCAGCGGCTGGGGAGACTTAATCTCTTCATCCGAGAGTACGGTATTAATCTACGATCTAGCGACGGTAGAATAGTCGGAAGGAGTCAGGAGCCAGGAGTGAGGAGTCAGGAGTGAGAGTTAACGCTGCTTGTCAGCGATAGCCACCATAACGGTAGCTCACAGGGTATCGAAAATTTTCGCAGGCAGACCGGCGAAGCGTATTGGTTATACGTGAGCCGGGCTGACCGCGGAAAGATTCGGTGCCCTGTGAGCTACCGTAAAAGTTGAAAGAGGTTGGACGGATGAGATTAAGGAAGGTTTCATATACATACCTGCTGCTTGTATTGTCTTTCACGTTGTTTTTTACCGGTTGTGAAACGCTTAAACGGTCAAAGCCGATCATGCCGATTAAAAAATATGAAAGAATGCTGCTCGGTAACCTGGCGGCCGATTATATCGGCAATAAGAATTGTCTGCGGCGTTGTCATGTACATGATGAGCTGAACAGGCATTTTGAGGGCAGCACCATGGGCGCCCAGCTTTCCGCCGCTTCCGGCATGATGGTTGTTGATTGTGAATCATGCCACGGCCCGGGCAGCGCGGCCCTCGAGGAGACTATCGCCCTGGACCCGAAAAAGCCGGCTGACAGGGTAAAGATTAAACGAATCATGAAGAAAAATTTTCTTGGTTTTATGGATATGCCGGGCCAGGCCAGAGCGCTTATCTGTCTCAAATGTCACACCGCCAATGCCACGTTCAATATCCAGAACTGGAATGCCGGGCCACACGCTCTAAATGATGTCTCCTGCTCCGACTGCCATCCCATCCACCAAGGCGCCGACCTGATAACGCCGCCGCGCGCGGTGAAGGATATGTGTATGAAATGCCATCAGGAAGTCCGGGCGGAATTCTCGCTGCCCAGCCATCATCCGGTACAGGAAAACAAAATGTACTGCACCGACTGCCATAATCCGCACGGCACAACCACGGAAGGCCTCCTGCAAGGCATAACGGTAAAGGAAACATGCACTCCGTGCCACACGGAAAAGGGCGGGCCGTATCTTTTTGAACACGCGGACGTCACGGAAAACTGCATGAACTGCCACAGCAACCATGGCTCGGTCAACAATAATCTTCTCAAGCTTCGTGTTCCGTTTCTTTGCCTGCAATGCCATATCGGACACCGGCTGAATAGCTTTGCAGGCGGGGCTTCCAGTCTGGAAAGCAAGGGGGCTTTCTATACGAGATGTACCGACTGCCATTCCGAAATTCACGGCACCGACACCCCCTCCGCTTCAGGCGCATGGAGGTTTACACAGTGAAAAGACGGACAACCATTACGGCCGTTATCTTACTGGCCCTTGCGGGTTCGGCTCGTTTCGGTTTTGCCGACCGCCTTTATGAATTTCCCGAGTTGAAACCGATCGCCCGCTTCGAAACCGGACTTAATCTTGTCAACATCAAGGACTCTACCAAGGCGGGTGAGTTCGAAGATCTCGACGACGACCCGGCAATAGGAGGCATATATAAATCGTTTCCGTTTCCGCAACGTCTCCACCTGGAGGGCGATTGGACAAACGACCATGATTTTTTCGGCGATTTCCGATACTCATACGAAGATTTATTTATCACCCGCGTCCTGCTGCGTCGATTATACCACAACCTGGACAACTATGTGTTACGGGATTTTGATCCGGCCACGGCGTCGCCCGGCATCGACCGGCGGAAGGCCGGGGATGATTACAACGTAAGTACCGACATCGATCGATACTTCCTGCGGCTCAAGTCGCAGGATTTTCCCTTTCATGTTTACAGCAAAGGCCTGCTGGTCAGGCGAGAGGGCCGGCGGCAGCAGCTTTTCCTGGGCGGTTCCGGCTATTTTAACGACCTGCAAAGGGTTTCCAGGGCCAGAAACATTGATCAGAAAACAAAGGAATATACCGTCGGTACGAGCAGCCACCTGGGGATGATAGATATTGACCTG
>CAYWUR010000108.1:0-6528 GCA_964460745.1 uncultured Desulfobulbia bacterium
ACATGATACTTCAAGTCAGAAAGTTGAGTAATTTATAATGACGGCTTGCAGCGGGCGGCACGGCCTGCGGGAAAATAATAAGGGCGGCAGCCGTTTTGTTTATCCACTCTTGCGATTCGCGGTCAGTTTCGGCGCGATCGGCATGATCCTGTATCTGTTCAGGGCACAACTGCCGGCCGTTATTCTGCAACTGAAGGAAATCAATCCCGGCTATTTTCTTGCCGCGATCGGCCTGTTTTTTTTCGGACTCATCTTCGTGGCCGTCCGGCTGCGGTTTGTTCTTAAGGCCCAGGAAACGACCCTCTCGTTTTCGAGTTCCTATTATGTGAACATGATTGCGGTATTTTTTAATAATGTTCTGCCTTCCCAAGTGGGCGGCGACATGGTGAAGGCCTACTATATTTATAAAAGTTCCAACGGTAAACTGGCGACCTTCAGCGCGGTCGTGGTAGACCGGCTGTTTGGCCTCGTGACCATGATGCTTATTGGCTCAGTGGCTGTTTTTGCATATGACAACGCGTTGTCTTCGCCGAGAATTTTAAGCAGTCTGGCCATACTTGTCGCCGTGACCTTCATCATGGCGATATTGATTTTTAATCGGCGAGTTGCAAACATTCTGGAAGGGCTTCGGCTGCCGCTGGTTTCATCCGTCCTGTTGGATAAGCTCAAAGAAATTTATCAGGCCATGTATGATTACAGGGAGCGCAAGGGCATAATTATCGCTTGTCTTATGCTTACCGTAGCGGCGCAGAGTTCTTTTGTTTTTGCCAACTTCATGCTGGCCGAAAGTTTAACCATGGATATTTCGGTGGGCTTTTTTTTCTTCTTTGTTCCTATTATTCTGATTCTGGGTATCGCTCCCTCGGTGAACGGCATGGGAATAAGGGAGGCGGCCTACCTGTTTTATCTGACGGAATTCACCTCGCCTGACAAGGCCCTGACTCTTTCCCTTTTAACATCTTTTTTTATGATCGTCGTCGGCGTAATCGGCGGGATTTTCTACGCCTTTATCGGCGGATTGCCGGAAAAATCCGATTAGCTCCCGGCCGCGAAAGGCGCACTTTTACTCAGAGAGGAAGTACTCAAGCGGGGCTACGAGTCTCCTCAAACAGGTCCGTCTCCATAGCATGGCGGATATTGACAGGCCGCCTTGGTCGTCCCAGGCGGCCTGTCAATTATTCAACTTTAACCTCGATTTTCCGCGGCTTGGCAGGTTCTGTTTTGGGAAGAACTATTTGCAGAATGCCGTTGGTCATTGAGGCCTCGATTTTTTCCTGATCAATGGTTTCCGCCATGGAAAAGCGTCTCATGTAACCGCCGGCCTCATACTCCTGGAGCAAAACGGTTTTTGGGCCGATTTCTTCCTTATGTCTAGAACCTTTTATGGTCAGGATACCGTCTTCCAGGTTTATCGCAATGCCGTTTTTAGCCACTCCCGGCATTTCAGCCAAAACGGTAACCGCCTTGTCGGTTTCATAAATATCGACCGCCGGCATGAACTGCTTTTCCGGTTTGGTCGGTTCGCCTGTCTGTTGTACTTCCTGCTTTTTATGAATCTGCAATTCTTTATTATCCATAGCATTACTCCCGGTTTGATTTTTAAATCGGAGCGCCCCGTAGATTAAGGAGTTATTCCGCCTTGACAGGAATATGTCTGGGTTTGGCTTCTTCGGCCTTGGGCAGAGTGATGGTCAAAATGCCGTTTTCCGCCTTGGCTGTAACCGTGTCGGCGTTGATTTTTTTCGGCATGGTCACAGCTCGGCTGAAACGGCCGTACTCAATCTCCCGGCGGTGGAAGGATATTTTTTCAGCCGGTGTCAGGGGGCGGCGTTCTCCCTTGATGGTCAGGGTGTCGCCCTCGATCAGAATTTCCGGGTCGTCCGGCGGCATGCCCGGCATTTCCGCTTTAACATAGATGTTGTCCTTGTCCTCCAGAATGTTCAAGGCCGGGTAGACGGTGGCGGCGGCATGCGAGACTGGTTCATTAAGAAGAGCCCGGCGCCATATGTCCATTTCACGGCGCAATGTGTCAAATTCCCCCCGGAGATTCCGGTAAAAAGGTTGGTCGGTGAAATTGATAATTGCCATGGCTTGCACCTCCTTATGATTTGATGGCTGTTATAAGAAATCCCTTTCAAAAAATAATACCGGCCGGTTCGATGTCAAGGTGTCACGCCGGTCGGCTGCGCATTTATGTGTTCAACGGCACCTGGCCGCATTTTTCATGGCCTGTCCACAAATACATTTTAATGTGTTATCCGCGTCGAAAATCGTGTATATTGCCTGATTCGGAAAAACCAGCAAGTAACGGCAGATTCAATATAATTTATATATTAAGGAGGCATGCATGAAACTTATTTTACTGGGCGCGCCCGGCGCCGGCAAAGGGACAGTTGCGAAGTTGCTCACCGCTATCGACGGCTCGGTGCAGATTTCCACGGGCGATATATTGCGGGGCGCCGTGCAGGCCGGGACTGATCTCGGTAAAGAGGCTGAAACATATATGAAACGCGGTGATCTGGTTCCGGACGCCCTTATCATGGGAATTATGGAAAAGCGCCTGCAGGAACCGGACTGCGGCAAAGGTTTTCTGCTGGATGGTTTCCCGCGTACCATCCCGCAGGCGGAGGCCCTGACGGCGTTGTTGAAAAAACTGGATATATTCCTTGATATGGCGGTTAACATCGATGTGCCGCGGGATGTCATTCTCGATCGCCTCTGCACCAGGCGCACCTGTAAAAACTCTGATTGTCAGGCGATTTACAACGTGAAAAGTAACCCGCCCAAGCAGGAAGGAATCTGTGATAAATGCGGCAGTCCGGTAATCCAGAGGGATGACGAGACCGAAGAGGCCATCAGCCATCGGCTTGAAACATATAATGAAAAGACGGCGCCTTTAATCGGTTTTTATGAAAAGGCCGGCCTGCTGAAAAATGTTGCCGGCACCTCCAGCGATGCGGTGGTTAACGCCATTAAGGCCTCTATCCTGTGAGTAGTTAGCTTGAACCATTATTAGCGTTCGCCCGCCGGCATGAAGGACATAGATAATGACATCTCCCTTATACGAAACGGATTTTAATGATTTAAACCTCATCCACCGCGGCAAGGTGCGGGATCTGTACGCGGTAGACGGCAATCTGTTGATGGTGGCCACTGATCGTATTTCCGCCTTTGATGTGGTCATGCATGATCCCGTGCCGAACAAGGGCGCGGTACTCACCAGACTTTCGCTTTTCTGGTTCGATTTTTTAAAGGATATTATCCCAAACCATTTGATTACCGCCGATGCGGATAGATACCCCGATGTCTGCGAACCATACCGCCGGGAATTGCGCGGCCGAAGCATGCTGGTTAGAAAGGCTGAACCGTTGCCGGTGGAGTGCATCGTGCGTGGTTATATCTCCGGGTCATTATGGCAGGCATATCAGCGGGACGAGAATGTTTGCGGGTTCCGGTTGCGCAAGGGGCTGCTGGAATCGGCCAAACTCGAGACGCCGCTTTTTACTCCTTCGACCAAGGCGGATATGGGTGAGCATGATGAGAATATTTCGTTGGCGGAGATGGAAAAACTTGTGGGCGGCGGGGAAACGGCCCGGATTGCCGATGTATGCCTCCGGCTTTATCGAAAGGCGGCTGATTACGCTTTAAGTAAAGGCATAATTATTGCCGACACCAAATTTGAGTTGGGATGGTATAAAGGTGAATTGATTCTCATCGACGAGGTGTTGACTCCGGATTCATCCAGATTCTGGCCCCTTGACCAATACAAACCAGGCGACGGCCAGCCGAGTTTTGACAAGCAGTTTTTGCGGGACTATCTTGCCGCGCTGGGTTGGAACAAAAAACCGCCGCCGCCTGAGTTGCCAACGGAAATCATCAAAAAAACAGGCGACAGATACCGGGAGGCGGTACAGAAAATTATCGGCTCCTGAACAGGAGCTGTTTTTGGGTAATTACCGCCTCGGTGTCTGTGGCAGCTTATATTTTTCCTGATGTGCGAAGAGCGGTGCGTAAAATTCTATAGCCAATTGCTTGAAGTGTCGTGATATGGGAGCAGCCGGCGAGTCCATGTCTTTGAAGCACAGCCGATAATACGGATTTGTATTCTCTCCGGCGCCCGGCCGGAATTCATTGCCCATCCAGATATGACGGGCCTTTGCCTCCGCCTTTTCCTCGGCGGCCCCGGTCAGTATTTTTTCGGCATACGCCAGAGAACTGGCAGGGAAGAAAACCAGCGGTTCGGATAATCCCAGCCAATACAGGTCAAGCAATTCCGCCATCAGGCCGATCGCGTTCCGTACGGGCCGGTAACGGTATACCGCATCTTTCCCGGCCAGAATGCCGGCGGCCGGATAGGAAGCCGCTTGAAAGACACCGTCCATCTCTAAAGGCTGCATAATGTTCAGGGCCAGAAGGTCTATCCAGGTGCGAACCAGGTCTTTCGGCTTAACCGTGGCGCAGCGGAAACGGAGTAGCCCGTTTTCTCTGACACCATCAAGCCGGCCGGTCAGCTTGAAATCCTTGATATCAATATCAAGGTCAAGCGCCGGCAAGAGATGCTCTTGCGTAAGTTCCGTCACTCTTTGTCCGAATGCTTCAATATTGATGCGCAATTCTTCGTAAACACTTGAACCTACCAGGCCGAGGGGTAATTCCCCTGTTGCTTTTTTGATCTGCTTGTAAGCGGCAAGGTCGGCGCCGGCCAGCCGTCGCCGTAGGAGATCGGTTTCCAGAATATAACGATCCAGGCCTTCAAGCGCAAAGGGCTCCCGGTCATCAATGCGGTTGCGATCGCTGTCATTTTCGGCCAGATAAATCTCAAGCCGATTATTTAATAGAAATTTGGCAGGGTTGCTGAAAAATATCCGGAGTTGTTCAAGGTCCACCCGTCGAAATTCAGCGGGTGGCTCGGGCAGCCGCGTGACCAGCGAGGGGGCCGCTTTTCGCCGGTCGCCGACCAGAATGCGGGCCGCCTCATAATTTTCAACGTCATAACTGAACAACGTCTTGCCGGGGACGACGGTCGTGTCTCTGAAATATTCCGGATTGAAAGGTTGCAGGCGCTGGCGGGTCATGATTTGGGCTTCGGGGTTGCCATCCGTGACGTCCGTCAATATGAATCCTTGCTTGATGTAATCCAGCAGTTCGTTTACCAGAACCGACGGCGGCAGACTAACGTCATCTTTGACCGATTGCCCCACATAGCTGATATAAAGCTGCTGCCTGGCGGAAAGAATGTTCTCCAGGAAAAGATAGCGGTCGTCGTGCCGTCGGCTTCTGTCGCCCCGTCTTGGTTCCCGGGCCATAAGGTCGAAGCTTAACCGCCATTCCGGCCGTGGATAGGCCGTGTCGTTCATGCCCAACAGGCAGATAATCTTAAAGGGAATGGTTCGCATGGGCAGCATGGTGCAGAAGGTTGCGCCGCCGGCAAGGAAGCCGCTGCCGGTGTTTTCCTGCTCGATAATGCCGGCCAGATGGGTACGGATTATCTCAATGCCTACCTTGCCGGTGAATTCGGTCCGGTTCTGCTGCTCGGCTATTTTTATTATCGCGTTGCGGATAAGCTGAATATCGCGCTCCGTGTCGGCGGTGGGCAGAAAGCAATCGTCCAGCAACTTGAGAAGCCGCGCCGACCAGTCCCGCAGGCCATGTTGTTGATTAAGATGGCCCGGTTTATGGATATAGGAAAACAGGGTCGTGGTGAAATCGAGAAAACAGCCCAGTACCTGGGCTTCATTCCCTTCGATATGGTCATAGGCAAGGAGACCGGCGAATATTTTATCATCGCGGCTCGCCATTGCGTAACCCAGAAGCAGTCGGTCGAGTCCCGCCTGCCAGGTGTTTTCCGGCAAAGCCGGCAAATCCCGGCGTTGACGATCTTCTTTGTCAATGCCCCAACGGACCCGGGTGGCCTCAAGCCAGTGATCGATGAGTTTCATGTCTTCAAGGGTTATGTCGAACTTTCGGCGAAGGGCGGCGGTCTCCAGCAGTTCAATAACCCTGCCGGCGGTAATCCGGCCGGCGGGTAGAGCAAGAATGGCGAGAAAGGTCTCGATGAGCCGGCTTTCGCGGCGGGGGCCGAGGTCGGCAATGCTATATGGCAGCCGGCAGGGATCGTCCGGGGCAATATCGAAGACCGCATGCACCAGTGGGCCGTATATCCCGATGTCCGGGGTCATGACCAGGATATCGTGCGGTCGCAACGTCGGATCCCGTTCAAAAAGGTGCAGCAGATGATCCTTGAGTATTTCTACCTCTCGCATGGGACTGTGACAGGAATTAATCAGTATGGAGTCGTCGGCTGCGGACAGGACGGTTTTGCCGGTTGTCGGCAACGCCGCCGTATCCTGCCCTCGATCCCGCAGATGCAGAATATCCATCTGGATGGCGCCCAGCAGGCCGGCGTTTTTGTCGGGCTCCTCGAAAAGTTCCTCTTCTCGGTAGTCGAATTCATGCAGGGTGTCGAGAAAATCACGGCCCAGATGCCCCATGGAAGCAAGCAGGCTGTTTCCCTTTTCCAGATAAAGT
>CAYWUR010000109.1:0-6522 GCA_964460745.1 uncultured Desulfobulbia bacterium
CGTGACGCCCTGGGGCGCGCCTGGCAGTGCACCACTATCCAGGTGGACTTCAACTTGCCGGCCCGCTTCCAGATCAGTTATGTAGGAGGGGATGGCAAGGAGCATCAGCCGATCATGATTCATCGTGCGTTGATGGGATCGCTCGAACGTTTTATCGGCGTGCTGATCGAACATTATGCCGGCGTTTTCCCTCTGTGGTTCGCCCCGGTCCAGGCCAGGATTCTCAATATAACCGATGCCCAGGCCGATTTTTGTATGGAAATCCATAATGAATTGCGGGAACTTGGCGTTAGAGTGGAAAAGGATTTACGCAATGAGAAGCTTAACTATAAAATCCGTGAAGCCCAGCTTGCCAAAATCCCCTATATGCTGGTTATCGGCGACCGAGAGGTTGAAGCGCGTCGTGTAACGGTGCGACGGCGTGACGGCAAAAATCTGTCACCCATGTCGGTGCGGGAATTTGCTGAAATGATCAGAACGGAGTGTGCTGCCGGCCGGGGCCGCGGGGAATAAACCCGCATCCGTGCCGGAAAAGGCCGGGAGTTGTTCATTTTTTTGTAGACAACAGTAAAAAAATAACAAGGAGGAGGAGATATTAAACCAAGAGGCAGGAGAGTGGCAGCCCCGCGCAAAATAAAAGTCAGGGTTAATGAGGATATTCGTTATAATGCGGTCAGGGTCGTAGGCGGCGACGGTTCGCAGCTTGGCGTGATGACGGCCAGGGCGGCTCTGCAAAAGGCGGAGGAGCAAGGTTTGGACCTTGTCGAAGTCTCGGAGTCATCCGATCCACCCGTCTGCCGGATTATGAATTATGACAAATTCCGGTATGAGCAGAGCAAGAAAAAGCAAGAGGCTAAAAAGAAGCAAACTGTTGTTGATGTTAAGGAAATTAAATTTCGACCAAAGACCGAAGAGCATGATTTAAATTTTAAGATAAAAAATATAAAGAAATTTCTGGCTAGTAAAAACAAGGTCAAGGTTACTCTACGGTTCAGAGGCCGAGAAATCATATATGCGCATAGCCGGGGGCTGGAAGTCCTTAAAAAAATCGGTGAGGCGCTGGCAGAGGATGGTGTTATCGTTCAGCATCCGAAGATGGAAGGCCGGCAGATGGTCATGCTGCTTGCCCCCAAGCCGTGAAGTTTTGACAATACCAAGCAGAGGGAGGTAGTTAGCAATGCCTAAAATGAAAACAAACAGAGGAGCGGCGAAGCGTTTTAAAGCGACGGGCACCGGGAAGATAGTGCGCAATAAGGCATACGCCAGCCATATCCTTACCAAGAAGTCCACGAAAAGAAAAAGAAATTTGCGTAAATCGGGGATTGTTGATGAATCCAACCTGCGCGGAATTAAAAGGATCTTGCCGTATCTGTAATGGCACAACAATTATCTGATATAACATATTGTAAAATTGATGGGCTGGCAGAAGAGTGCGTCAATTTGAGTAAGGAGCTATAAATGCCTAGGGTTACTCGCGGGTTTAAAGCACGCCGCAGAAGAAATAAAGTGCTTAAGATGGCTAGGGGGTTCAGAGGTGGGCGCCATCGCCTTTACAGAAGTGCTGCGGAAGCAGTGGATCGAGCCCTCTGTTATGCCTATCGTGACCGTCGGACTCGGAAGCGTGATTTCCGGCGGCTGTGGATTGTGCGTATCAGTGCCGCCGCCAAATTGAATGGCACTTCCTACAGCAAGTTTATGGGTGCCTTAAAAAAGGCTAATGTGGAGATGGACAGAAAGGTGTTGGCTAATATGGCAATCCTTGACCCAACCGCCTTTTCTCAGGTTGTTGAGCTGGCTTCCCGGCATTCAGTCTGATTCCTTGTGCCCCTTCCTAAAAAACGCGCCAATGTAAATCATTTCGGTGATTGACAGGCCGATATTGTGGCTTTTTCGTAAATGATCAGGGGCGGAAACCGGCTTAAGACTAGAAGCCTGTTGTAAAATTGCCTTAAAATTTTTTTATTTTGCCTTTTTTGTGTTTGTTATGGAGGAAGAATTACTTAGTCTTAAGGCCGAGGCCGTCGAAGCCCTTGCAGCCCTCAAGCAGACAGAAGACCTTGAAGCGTTTCGGATAAAATATCTGGGCCGTAAAGGGCTTTTTACGGGACTTTTGCGTCAACTTGGACGGATTGCCCCAGAAGATCGGCCACGTCTGGGATTGCAGGCCAACCGGATCAAGCAGGCTCTTGAGAAAAAATTCGCCGAAAAAAGCGCCGTGCTGGCATCAACTGCCGGCGGCACCTCAGCCTATAAGCCGGAAGCGGACTTGAGTCTGCCCGGTCGGGCAATCCCCGGCGGGAAGCTGCACCCTGTCACACAAATTATGGCGGAAGTGTGCGAGATTTTTGCAGGGCTTGGTTTCGCAGTGGCCGAAGGACCTGATGTCGAACTTGATTTTTATAACTTCGAGGCCCTTAATATTCCCAAGCATCATCCGGCCAGGGATATGCACGACACCTTTTACATCAGTGACAGCCTTCTGCTCCGTACTCATACCTCGCCCATGCAGATTCGCGCCATGGAAAAGCAGCAGCCTCCTTTACGAATCATCGCGCCCGGCAAGGTGTACCGTTGTGACTCCGATATCACTCATACCCCGATGTTTCACCAGGTTGAAGGTTTCCTTGTCGATCGCCTGGTCTCCTTTGCCGATCTCAAAGGCGTGCTGACTGTCTTTGCCAGGAAGATGTTCAGTGAAGATATCGCCTTGCGCTTCAGACCAAGCTTTTTCCCTTTTACCGAACCGAGCGCCGAAATTGATATCGCCTGTGTGATATGTGGCGGGGCGGGTTGCCGGGTATGTAAACATACCGGGTGGCTGGAAATATTAGGGGCCGGCCTGATTGATCCGGCGGTGTTCCTCAAGGTTGGGTATGATCCTGAGGAATATAGCGGGTTTGCCTTTGGGGTGGGGATTGAACGTATTGCCATGCTGAAATACGGGATTGATGATATTCGACTGTTTTATGAGAATGATCTGCGTTTCCTGGGGCAGTTTTAGTTCAACTGCACGCAGGGCACCGGATCTTTCCGCGATTAGTCCGGCTTACGTATTGATATACGCTGCGCCGACCTACTTGCGGAAATCTCCGGCACCCTGCGTGCAGTTATAAATACGGGGGGGGGCTGAGGCTACTGCCGGCACACTATATTTTATCTGCAATAGATAGTAAGAAAACTTATGAAATTTACCATTAACTGGTTAAAAGAATATGTAGATATTGACCTGCCGACCGTGGCACTGGCCGAGCGCCTTACCATGCTCGGCCTTGAGGTTGACTCGGTATGCGATCTGCACTCCGGCCTTGCCGGAATTATGGTTGCCAGGGTTCTTGCCGTCCAGCCGCACCCTAATGCCGACCGGCTTGTTCTTTGTGAAGTTGCGGTCGGCGATGAGCGAAAGCAGGTGGTCTGCGGCGCTCCAAATGTCAGGCCCGGACTGATTACCGCCATTGCCCTGCCCGGCGTCATGATGCCTTCCGGCATGCGAATCGGCAAGGCCAAGATTCGCGGTGTAGCTTCCGAGGGTATGCTGTGTTCCGAAAAGGAGTTGGGGATAAGTGAAGAGCAAGCCGGCATTATGGAGTTGCCGGAGCAGACCGTAATCGGCCGCTCTCTTGCCGATGCCTTGGAGCTTGAGGATTCTCTGATAGAAGTTGATTTGACCCCCAATCGACCGGACTGCGCCTGTGTGCTGGGAATTGCGCGGGAGGTTGCCGGATTTACCGGGACGGCGCTCAATATTCCTATACAGGGCAATGTGCCGGAATTGCACGGCGTTGATGTGCCGTTTGCCATTGAAGTGGCGGCGTCTGATGATTGTCCCCGTTATGCCGCGCGCCTTTTGCGAAATGTAAAGATCGGTCCTTCTCCCTGGTGGCTCAGAAAAAGACTTTTGTCCGTCGGCCTCAGACCGGTAAACAATGTGGTGGATATCACCAATTTTGTCATGCTGGAGCTGGGCCAACCCTTGCACGCCTTTGATTTCAACAAATTGGCCGGTGATAAAATTGTGGTGCGACGAGCTGCGCAGGGCGAGAGTATTGTTACCCTGGATGGTGTTGAACGGCGGCTGAACGCCGAGATGCTGCTGATCGGCGATGCGGAAAAACCGGTAGCAATAGCCGGCATTATGGGTGGTGAAAATTCGGAGGTCAGTGACGGCACTTCCGAAATATTGCTGGAAAGCGCATGTTTTGATCCTGTCAGTATAAGGCGGACGGCTCGTCTGTTGAATATGGGCACCGAGGCATCTTATCGCTTTGAGCGCGGTGTTGACCCGGGCGGGACAGTCATGGCCCTGGAAAGAGCCACGCGACTCATAGTAGAAATTGCCGGCGCTGAAGTGACGCCGGACGGCATAGACCGTTGCCGCGGTAAAATGGCGCGGCCGTCTATTACACTCAGGGTGAGTCGCGCTCGCGACCTTTTAGGCATGGCCTTGAGCGCTGCGGAAATCACCGGCTTTCTGGAAGGTATTGCAATAAAGGTTGAAGAAAAAGATGCAGACACTCTGCTGGTTACGCCGCCCACCTTCCGGGTTGATCTCGACCGCGAAATTGATCTGATTGAAGAGATAACCCGCCTTAAAGGGTATAATGAAATTACCGCCACCCTGCCCAAGGTTCACATGAGTTTCCCTGAGCAGGATGAGAGCCGCGGCCTTGTTAAACAGACCGCCGTATTCATGGCGGCCCACGGTTTTTTCGAGGCTATCAATTACAGCTTTGTTGCCGAGCAGCATTTTGACGGCCTCATGCTGGCGGCGGACGATCCGGCGCGCACGGCGGTACATCTCCTGAATCCGCTTTCCGAGGAGCAGCAGATCATGCGAACCACGTTACTGCCCGGTCTGCTTGAGAATGTGCGAAGGAATATTAATCATCAGAACAACGACATAAGGTTGTTCGAAATCGGCAAGGTCTTTCGGCCGCGTTCCGGTGAGGCCCTTCCGCATGAGCAGGTGCGGCTGTCCGCGCTTTTAAGCGGTCGGCGCTATCCGGATTCTCCTCTTTTGCATTTTGGGGCCGAGTCGGTCGATATTTTTGATGTCAAGGGAGTGGTGGAACCTCTTCTTCAGGAGTTACGCATACCGGATGTGACGTCCGATTTTGGGATAACAGCCAAAGAGCAATCCCCTCCTTATGCCGAAGCAAGTTGTTTTGTGATATTAAAAACCGCGGCGGCCGCTCGAAAATTAGGAAGCTTCGGCAAAGTCGGCTGCGATGTTCTGCGATTTTTCGGAATTAAACAGGACGTCTATTTTCTTGATCTCAATCTTGAGGTAATTGCCGGAATATCGCCGGCGGCTAAATCTTTTGCCTCGCTGCCGCGTTTCCCTTCCGTTAAATGGGATATTGCTGTTCTGGTTCCGGAGCATGTTGCGGCCGGAGATATGTTGAAAGCTGTTCTTGCCGGCAATGAACCGTTGGTGGAATGGGCGGAGATTTTCGATGTGTACCGCGGTAAATCGGTTAAGTCAGGTTATAAAAGTGTCGCAATTGCCGTGACCTATCGTTCCGATAAACAGACTTTGGAAGATGAAGCAGTTAACAGAGTACACCAGAAATTAATAAAAATGTTGGGGCGCCGCTTTGAGGCGCAGTTACGTGAGGCTGTTTAAGAGGTATGATGAAAAAGTCTAACCTGACTCGCAAGGATTTGGCCGGGGCCATAAATGAGAAGATGGGGTTTTCCCTGTTAAGCGCCGGTGAGTTGGTTGATACGGTTTTCTCCTGCATGAAGGAGACGCTGATTAATAATGAATCAATTAAACTTGTCCAGTTCGGCACATTGGAGGTTCGGGAAAAAACGGCCCGCAAAGGACGCAATCCCCGGACGGGTGAGACATTGGAGATTGCCGAGCGGAGTATGGTCACGTTCAGATCCAGTAAGGGGCTACGGGAGAAGATCAACAGCAGATAGAATTATGGCGGCGTTATCTCGTAAAATCTTGCAGGAGGGATAAGGAAATGTCTGGCGGTACGGGGATTATTCCTGATAAGCTCTACTTCAAGATCGGCGAGGTAAAGAAAATTACCGGGGTGGAGCCGCATGTCCTCCGCTACTGGGAGTCGGAGTTTAGAATTCTTCGACCGCAGCGTGCTACATCCAAACAACGGTTATACCGGCGCATCGATGTCGATAATATTCTTACCATAAAAAAGCTGCTTTATGAGGATGGCTACACGGTGCCGGGTGCCAGAAAATATCTGGCCGGCCGCAAGGGTAAAGAAAAACGACAGGTGCGGCCGGCTCGGGAAATTGCCGGCGGCGAAGCACCGGCAATTTTCGCGGCAGTCAAGACGGATCTGGAGGAATTAAAAAAAATGCTTGAGGAGTGAGGCCCCTTGACTTTGCTCCTGCCGGCATGCTAAAAGAATGCTGTAACTATTCAGATGCACCCAATCTGAATAGTTACAAAGAATGCATCTTTAAAAGAAATCGAAGTCGGGACGTGGCGCAGTCTGGTAGCGCACCTGAATGGGGTTCAGGGGGCCGGAGGTTCAAATCCTCTCGTCC
>CAYWUR010000110.1:0-6419 GCA_964460745.1 uncultured Desulfobulbia bacterium
ATATCAAAAAAAAGGTTACCATTTTGATGTGCAGGTTGAAGCGGCGCAGGTGGCGCAGGCCGCCGAATTGCTGGAGAAGGAGCAATTTTTTCTGGAGGCCGTAACCGGCGTGGACTGGCTTGCCGCCGATCAGTTGGAAGTGGTCTATGATTATAAAAATATCGCTGTTCTCTGCCGGGTGGTAATACGCGCCAGAATACCGCGAACCAGCCCAGAAGTCCCTACTGTTTCCGGAATTTTCCCCGGCGCTAATTGGCACGAGAGAGAGACGCATGATTTTTTCGGTATTGTTTTCACCGGTCATCCTGACCTGTCGCCTCTGTTGCTGCCGGAAGACGCCGACTTTCATCCACTTTTGAAGGATTTTAAGGCATGAGTGTCTTTGTGCAGGATCAAACACAAGAAACTTTTGTGCTCAACCTTGGGCCTCAGCATCCGGCCACGCATGGTGTTTTGCGGGTCAAGTTAACAATGGACGGCGAATATATTGAAAGGGCCGAACCGGTGCTTGGCTATATACACCGAATGCATGAGAAAATGGGGGAAAATCGTACCTGGG
Source organism: uncultured Desulfobulbia bacterium (assembly GCA_964460745.1). Lineage (GTDB taxonomy): Bacteria > Desulfobacterota > Desulfobulbia > Desulfobulbales > BM004 > CAYWUR01. Next base: position 560 of record CAYWUR010000110.1, read on the forward strand.
CGCAATTTATGCCTAATACCGGCAGAATGGACTATCTCCATGCGCTGGCGTATAACCATGGTTATGTGACGGCGGTGGAAAGGGCGGCAGGCATAGAGGTGCCGGAAAGGGCCGAATATATCCGGGTGATCACCACGGAGTTGAACCGTATTGCCAGCCATCTTCTCTGGTTCGGTGCCTTTGTTCTCGATCTGGGTGGCTTTACGCCGCTGCTTTATGCCTTTGACGACAGAGAATATATCCTCGATCTGCTGGAGTCGGTTACCGGTTCCAGGCTGACTTACTGCTATTTTCGATTCGGCGGTGTTTATAATGACATCAATGATGATTTTATCGTTGGGACCCGTGCATTTTTGAAGCGTCTGCACGGCCGTCTTCCCATGTATCATGATCTGGTTACCAAAAACATTATTTTTATGAAACGGCTTATCGGCATTGGGCCGATCAGTGCTGAAATGTGCCGTAAATATGGCGCCACCGGTCCTGTTATTCGCGGGGCCGGGGTCAGCTATGATGTTCGCAAGAACGAGCCCTATTCGGTGTATCCGGAATTTGATTTTGATGTGCCGGTATATAGTGAAAGTGATTCCATGGCGCGGTATATGGTGCGGATGGACGAGATTGAACAGTGCATGCGTATTGTTGAGCAGGGTCTTGATAAACTGCCGGAGGGGCCGGTGATGGCGCCGAAGGCGCCCAGAATTATCAAACCCGCCAAGGGTGACTATTATCATGCGGTGGAGGCCGCCCGTGGTGTATTCGGCGTCAGGCTCGTCAGTGACGGCAGCAATCAGCCGTATCGACTTAAACTGCGATCCCCGACTTTTTCTAATCTCAGCCTTTTTGAAGAGGCGTCCCGCGGAATGCTTTTGCCTGATGCCCTTGCCTTGATGGGCAGTCTGGATTTGGTTATTCCTGAGATAGATAGGTAAGGAGTCATTTTATGGGTATACATCCCGAAGTAGCGCGGTTGCTTATATTTCTGGTGGGGCTTATCCTTTTCGTCGCACTGAACGCTGCATACCTGGTGTGGGTCGAGAGAAAGGGCGCCGGGCATATCCAGCGGCGGATAGGTCCCAAGGAAGTTGGGCCCTTCGGACTTCTACAGCCTATTGCCGATGGTATAAAATTGATGACCAAACAGCTTTTCGTGCCGACCGGCGCCGATGCGGTACTGTTCAGGGTCGCACCTGTCGTGGTTATGGTGCCGGCGGTCATGAGCTTTGTCGTCATCCCTTTCAGTAAGACCATAGTGGCCCGGGATATAAATATCGGCCTCTTGATGATTTTCGCTTTTGCCTCGGTAAACGTGCTTGGCGTTCTGCTTGGCGGCTGGGGGTCCCGTAACAAGTATGCGGTTATATCCGCCGCTCGCGTAGTATCGCAAAACGTGGCCTACGAGATTCCCATGTTGATTACGGTGGTAACCTTGGTCATGGTGACCGGGACCATGAATCTTAACCAGATCGTTATGCAGCAACCGAATTTTTTCGAGTGGTATATTTTTAGATGGACAGCCAACCCTCTCATGCTGCTTTCCTTCCTGATTATGTATATATGCATGGTCGCCGAAACCAATCGGGCGCCCTTTGACATGGCGGAGGCCGAGAGTGAGTTGATTGCCGGCGCTTTTACCGAATATCCCGGCATGGGATTCGGGGTCTTTTTCATGGCTGAATATGCCAACATCGTCATTGGTTGCAGCCTCATTACCATCCTTTTCCTGGGCGGCTGGCAATCGCCGTTCGGGTTCTTTCCAGGCGTACACTGGTTCCTCATCAAACTGTATCTGCTTATATGGACAGTGGTCTGGATCCGCTGGACATTTCCGCGCGTACAATTTTATAACCTGTTAAATCTGTCGTGGAAAATATTGATACCCATTTCAATGTTTAATCTGATTTTAACAAGTGCCATGTTAAAGGTGTTTTAACAATGAGCGGTTATTTTAAAGAACTTTTCAGCGGGGCTAAAAGTCTGGCGGTCGGGATGGGGATTACCATCAAGTATTCGTTGCAACCGGTGGTTACCCTTCGGTATCCATATGAAACACTGGCAATGAAACCGAGATTCCGTGGACATATCGAATTGGTGCCGGACGCGGAAACAGGCGAACCCAAGTGCATTGTCTGCGGCATGTGCCAGCGGGCCTGCCCTTCCAAATGCATCACCTTAATGGGAGAAAAGCCCGAAGGCGCGAAGAAGAAAGTTTTGCGCAAATACGTCCTTGATTTTACCAGATGCAGTTTGTGCGGTCTGTGCGTGGAAAGTTGCAAACCGCAGGCAATTACTTTTTCAAAGGATTACAATCTGGCGGGCGTACGGAAAGAGGCCTATGTTTTTGATCTTTTAAAGAGATTGGTGGACTCGCAAAAAGGCCATCAATAGCCGTCCAGGATGGACTTTTTATGAATACATCAAAATTGAAGGAAAGGAGTTGATGAATCCCTCTTTGTACTCGGTAGAAGGGCTTAGCGGGTTGGTGTTCTTGGGTTTTGTCGGGATTACGATAATCGGCGCCCTGATCGCCACAAATGCCCAACCGCTTATCCGCGCCATAACCGGGCTGGCCATCTGCTTCATCGGGGTGGCCGGGCTCTATTATTATCTTAACAGTCCTTTTGTGGCCTTGATGGAATTGCTGATTTACGTCGGCGCGGTATGTGTCACGATTGTATTTGCCGTTATGCTGGCTGACCCCGCCCCGGAGCAGAAGATTGGCAAAAAAAACGTACTGGCCGGTGCTTTGAGTGTCGGCGTCGCTTTTATCCTGTGTTGGGGTTTGTCCATGCTGAGCAGTAAAGCCGAATGGACTGTCGCGCCGGTCAGGGTCAACAACGGCTCCCTGCTTGAGGTTGGTAAATCGCTCCTTACAACCTACAGCATGGTATTTGAGTTAATTTCCATCGTTCTTTTCGTGGCCATTATCGGTTCTTTGGTTCTGGCGCGGGTTGGCAGGAGAAAATCATGAGTCTTCTGACTTTAAGCAATAATCTGCAAACCTTTCTGGTGATCGGCGCTTTGTTATTCAGCATAGGTGTTTACGGCCTCGTGCAACGGCGGACTTTTATAGGGATGTTGATCGCGGCGGAATTGATTTTGAGCGGCGCCGCCTTAAATTTTATGGCTTTTAATAAATTTCTGGCGCCGGATCCAACGGTGGGACAGATTTTTACTCTTTTCATCATGGGGATAGCCGCGGCGGAAGCCGCTATAGGCCTCAGCATAATCATCGCCGTTTATCGTAACTTTAAATCCATCGATACCGAAGATGTTGTGGACTTGAAAGGGTAGAAACAAGGGAAGACCAATATGCACACAATAATTTCCATAAGACCTCTGCTCGCGGTGCTTGCCTCGCTTGTCGGCGTGTTCTTTATAATGTTTTCCCGCAGCAAGCCGAATGTCCGGGAATTTTGTTCCCTGCTCGCCGCGCTTACCAAATTTTGTATAATTGCCTCCATGATTCCGGCGATATTGGCCGGTAATCGGCTTGAATTCACGCTCTTTCAGATATTGCCCGGCCTGAGCGTCAAGTTCGGCGTTGACGCCTTTGGTATGGTCTTCGCCCTGGTGGCCTCCATTCTGTGGATCTTCGCTGTTTTTTATTCCGCCGGCTATATGCGGGGCTTGAATGAGCATGCCCAGACCAGGTTCAGTTCCTGTTTTGCCCTCGCCCTTTTCGGTGCGGTCGGCGGCGCCCTGGCAGGGAACTTTTTTACTTTATACCTGTTTTATGAGATCGTCAGCATCTGCACATATCCCCTGGTTGCCCATCATCAGGATGCGGAAGGTTATTCGGGGGCGCGAAAATATCTTGTCTATCTGACCGGGACCGCCAAGGGATTTCTGTTGCCCGCCCTGGTTCTCACGTATATTGTTTGCGGGACCCTGGAATTTCCTAATAACATTATGACGGGTATTTTTCCGGCAGACGCCAATCCGGTATTGGTTACCATAATTTTTATATGCTGTTTGTTCGGCTTTGCCAAAAACGGTGTTATGCCGTTTCACAATTGGTTGCCCAGTGCCATGGTTGCCCCGACCCCGGTCAGCGCCCTGCTGCATGCCGTGGCTGTCGTCAAGATCGGTGTTTTTGCCACCACCAGGGTGATGCTCTATGTTTTCGGCGTTGCGACGATGGACAGGCTTAATCTCGGGGTGCCGACCGCATATTTTGTCTCGTTTACCATAATAATCGCCTCGGTTATTGCTCTTAGTAAGGACAACCTCAAGGCGCGGCTGGCCTATTCAACCGTGAGCCAGCTTTCCTATATTATTCTCGGTGTCGCTCTTCTTACCCCCAGCGGCATCCAGGGCGGTATAATCCACATTGCTAATCATGCCTTTTCGAAAATCACCCTCTTTTTCTGTGCCGGGGCAATCTATGTCGCCTGCCGGAAAAAGGATATTTCGGAAATGAGCGGACTGGGGCGCACAATGCCGTTTACCTTTGCCGCTTTTGCCATTGCCTCTTTGAGCATGATAGGTGCGCCGCCGGTGGCCGGCTTTGTTACCAAATGGAAATTGCTGATGGGGGCGCTGGAAATGCCTTCTCATTATATCGGCATAATCCTTGTGCTGTTGGCCAGCACTCTTTTGAATGTGGCATACTTCGCGCCGGTGGTATTCAAGGCCTTCTTCGGCAAGCGGCCGGAAGGGGAGGCATATGTCGGTGTTCGAGAGGCCCCGCTCTCCATGGTAATTCCTCTGTTTATGACAGCGATAATTACCGTGGTAATCGGCATATATCCTGATTTCTTCATGAGCTTTGTAAAGATGGTGACACCATGATTTTAGTAAAGTTGATAGATTTTCTGCGGGACCGTCTCAAGACGGTAATCAGGGTTTGTTATGGTGTATTGGCCCTGCTCGTGGTCGGCGACTTTTTTTTGGATAAACACCACGCGGAGACCATCATGGAACATCTGCCCGGCTTCTGGTCGATATTCGGTTTCCTGGCATGCGTGCTTATCATTGTCCTGTCCAAATGGTACGGGCACCTCGGCATCATGACTCGCGAGGACTACTATGATTGATTTCTGGCTGCATCCTGCTCTGATAATGATCGCCGGCGCCTTTATCCTGCCCTTTGTCAAAGGGCCGCTGCGGAAGCCCTATCTTATTATGGTCCCGGTTCTTGCCTTCCTGAGTGTGTCGATCATGCAGCACGGCACATTCGGCCTGGTCCAGTTTATGGACTGGCGGCTGACCTTCGGTCGCGTTGACGGGCTGAGTCAGGTTTTCGGCTATATCATGACCCTGATGTGCATTATCGGTACTTTTTATGGTTTGCACGTCGAGGAGGATGCCCAGCATATCGCGGCATGGCTGTATGTGGCCGGTTCGCTGGGTGTTATTTATTGCGGCGATTATCTGGTCCTGTTTCTGTTCTGGGAACTCATGGCCTTTGCTTCGGTTTTTTTGGTCTGGTTCCGCCGCCGGCCCGCGTCGTTGGCCACCGGCTACCGGTATCTGCTGGTTCACACAACCGGTGGTCTGGTGTTGCTGGCCGGGATAGTCCTGCGTTATAAAGCCACGGGCGGTGATCTTTCCTTCGGCCCCATCGGCGTTGAAAATCCTTCGCTCTATACCTATCTGATCATGATAGGTTTTATCCTGAATGCGGCGGTGCCGCCATTTCACGCCTGGTTGCCTGATGCCTACGGGGAAGCCTCGGTCAGCGGGGCGGTGTTCATGTGCGCTTTTACCACAAAAACGGCGGTCTACGCCTTGGCCCGCGGTTTTGCCGGCATGGAAATACTGATACCGCTTGGCGTATTCATGGCCCTTTATGGTGTTGTCTATGCTGTCTTGGAAAATGATTGCCGGCGACTGCTGGCCTATCATATTATCAGTC
>CAYWUR010000111.1:0-6368 GCA_964460745.1 uncultured Desulfobulbia bacterium
ATTCCTGGACCTTGATGCTGTTTTTTGCCGGTCTGGCGCTTGGTTGCTATAATGCCTGGTACTGGGTGCAAAAGGAACGGCGGGCTATTTCTCCATCCATGGATTCCGGTGATGATAATGACAACGATGAATAACGGTATATTTTTCGGTATCTTGTGCGGTCTGGCCCTGGGAGCTTTTTATTTTGCCGGTCTTTGGCTTACCGTTCTTGTTCTGCCGCGCGTCAAGCATGCCGGGCAATTTTTGCTGTTCAGCTTTATCCTCCGGATAATGCCGGTATTGGCAGTGTTGTGGCTGCTGCTCGACAGACGGCCGATTATGTTTTTTGTTGCCCTGCCGGCCTTTTTTGTCGTGCGCTTGATTATGACCAAAAAAATAGGACCGGCTTGCCGGGAGGTCTGCCATGGAAATCAGTCCTGATTTTATTGTCTACTGGAAACACGGCCCCCTGGTCCTTAATGCCACCATCGTTTTTACCTGGCTGGTGATTGCGCTTCTGGTCACGCTATGTCGGCTGACGACCAGAAAACTGCACACCGATGAGCAACTGCCGCGCTGGCAGAATATGCTGGAGATTATTGTCATGACCGTTATGGATCAGATACGGGCGGTTACCCGGAAAGATCCGCGCCGGTTTCTGCCGTTCCTGGGTTCCCTGTTTCTGTTTATCGCTTTATCCAACCTGCTGGCGGTTGTACCCTGGTTTGAGGCGCCCACCGGCTCCCTGTCAACGACTACGGCGTTGGCCTTATGTGTTTTTGTGGCGGTTCCTCTGTACGGCATTGCCGACGGCGGGCTGGTGCGTTACCTGCGGAATTATGTAAAACCGTCCCCGGTGATGCTGCCGTTTAATATCATGGGCGAAATAAGCCGTACCCTGGCCCTGGCTGTCCGTTTGTTCGGCAATATAATGAGCGGCAGCATGATAGCCGCCGTCCTGCTGGCCATTACGCCGCTTGTTTTTCCCGTTACCATGCATTTGCTGGGGCTGCTGACCGGCATGGTGCAGGCCTATATTTTCTTTATCCTGGCCGCCGTCTATATCGCCGCCGGTCTTACGGCACACGAAAAGGATCAAAATAAATAAAGGAGAAAACCATGGATAGTCTGACTTTTGTTGCGGTTGCCTCGATTATTGCCGGCGGCCTCTGTATCGGTCTGGGCGCCATAGGGCCGGCCCTGGGAGAAGGCCGCGCCGTGGCGCAGGCCTTAAGCTCCATCGCCCAACAGCCTGACGAGACCAACACCCTGACCAGAACGCTTTTTGTCGGTCTGGCCATGATTGAATCAACCGCCATTTATTGCTTTGTGGTGACGATGATTCTTATTTTCGCCAACCCGTTCTGGAAATATTTTCTAAGCAAGGCGGGAGGATAAATCGTGCTTATCGATTGGTTCACCGTTTTTGCCCAACTCGTTAATTTCCTTATTCTGATTTTATTGCTGAAACATTTTCTGTACGGCCCGATTATCAAGGCCATGGATGAACGGCAACGAAAAATTGCCGACCGTCTCAACGAAAGCCGGCAGGCCCGACAGGCGGCTGAGCGGCAAGCGGCTGAATTGGCGGAAGAAAAAGAGCAATTCCACGGATCACGGCGGCAACTTATGGAAGAAGCCCGCCGGGAGACGGGACAATGGCGGGATGAATCCATGGCTGCCGCCCGGCGGGAAATTGAGGAACAGCGGCAAATCTGGCTGAAAGGTCTGGCCGCGGAGCAAGATTCGTTTATTAAGGGGTTGAAAACCAGGATGGTCGGCCGGGTTGTCGAGCTGGTAAGAAAGGTCCTCGCCGACTTGGCTGACAGCGAACTGGAGGCGCGGCTTATTGCCGTATTTTTTGGCAGGTTGCGGGACGAAGATCGGCAGATTTTCCTGAAAGGCCACGAAACAAAGGCTTTGCTGCGTACCGGTTTCGCGCTTGATAAGCGTCTGCGGCAGGAAATTACGTCGAAAATGCGGGAACTTATACCCGGCCTGACAACCGTGGATTTCGAACATGATCCGGCCCTTGGCCTCGGTTTGCAACTACTGGTAGGCGACCGGCGGCTGGAATGGAATATCAGCCGTTACCTGCGTGATTTTGAGGATGAAATGAGGAAAGCCGTGTCAATCGGGGGCGAGGAGGAGACATGATTCCCGCGACATTTTCCACCGCCATGGATGAAGTCTGCCGAGAGTTGGACAAGAGGATTGCCGGATTTTCTCCGGCAATCAGGGAAGAAGAGGTGGGCCGCATTATATCACTGGAACAGGGGGTCGTCTGGGCCGTTGGTTTGACAAGGGTGAAATCCGAGGAACTAGTGATCCTGGGCGGCGCTGTCATGGGCACTGTTTTTGATATTTTGCCCGACCGTATCGGTATTGTCCTGCTCGGCCCCGGTGAGGGGCTTAAGTCCGGTGACGAGGTCGTCCGGACCGGCCGTATTCCGGCGGTACCTCTGGGTATGGATATGATCGGGCGGATCGTCGATCCCCTCGGTAAGCCATTGGATGGCCGACCGCCGTTTGCCGGCACCGAACAATGGCCGGTGGAGCGGGAAGCGCCCCCCATCATGCAGCGGGCTCCGGTGGAGAAGCCTTTGCAGACCGGCTTGAAGGTCGTTGATGCCTTGATCCCCATCGGTCGCGGCCAGCGTGAACTGATCCTCGGTGACCGGCAGACCGGCAAGAGCGCTATAGCTGTCGATACGATTATCAACCAGCGCGACAAGGATATGGTGTGCGTCTATTGTGCCATCGGCCAGCGCAGTTCCAGCGTCGCCAAGGTGGCTGCCGATCTGCGTCGCTATAAGGCCTTGGACTATACCGTGGTTGTGGCGGCCGAGGGCAATGATCAGCCCGGCCTGCAATTTATCGCGCCTTATGCGGCGACAACCATGGCTGAATTTTTTATGGCCCGCGGCCGGGACGTGCTGATCGTGTACGACGACCTGACCAGGCATGCCCAGGCCTATCGGCAGATTTCCCTGCTGCTGCGCCGGCCGCCCGGCCGGGAAGCCTTTCCGGGTGATATTTTCTATATTCATTCCCGGCTGTTGGAGCGGGCCACTCATCTGCGGTCGGATGCCGGCGGCGGTTCGCTTACCGCTCTGCCTATTGTTGAGACCGAGGCCGGCAATATTTCCGCGTATATTCCGACCAACCTTATTTCGATAACCGACGGCCAGATATATCTGTCACCCGACCTTTTTCAAAAAGGTATTCTGCCGGCGGTGGATGTCGGCAAGTCGGTATCCAGGGTAGGCGGCAAGGCGCAGCTGCCGGTTTATCGCCGAGTTGCCGGTGATCTGCGCTTGTCCTATTCCCAGTTTCAGGAGTTGGAGGCCTTTGCCAGATTCGGCACCAGGCTGGATGAACGAACCAAAAAGATCATAAAGCATGGACAACGGGTGCGGGAGGTCTTTAAGCAGGAACAATTCGCTTCGCTTAGCGCCGGTGAGCAGATAGCCATACTGCTGGTGGCGAACAAAGGGTATTTCGATGCCGTGCCTCTTGAAAATATTACGACCGTCGAGCGGCTTATCGTTGAAAAAATAAGGGCAACCCCGGAACTGGAGAATGAAATTGTCGCGGCGCGGCAGGATGCCGATCTCTGGAATCGGCTGCGTGCATTAATTAAGGATGTTTTGCAGAATCAGGACGGGAGTATTGATGTTATCCCTTGAGTCCTTACAGAAAAAGATTAAAACGGTCGAAGACCTTTTGTCGGTTGTTAAAACCATGAAAAGTCTGGCGGCTCTCAATATCAGGCATTATGAGGCCGCCGCCGGCGCCTTGGAGGATTATAACCGGATTGTCGATATGGGCTGGCAGGTACTGTTTCGCCGGAAAACACCCATCAGCCTGCCGACTGCCAAGTCCGGCAGACAGGCGGTCTGCCTGGTGATCGGCTCGGATCAGGGCATGTGCGGCCAATTCAATGAAGCGGTTCTTACCCTGGCCGATGCCGGGCAGTCCCTTGACCTCCATAATAAGATTTTTTTCTGGGCGGCGGGAGAACGGGTCAGGACCGGCCTGGCCGATGTCGAGCGGATTTATGAATATTTTGATTTGCCGGGAAGTATCGCCGGCATAAACGACCGGGTTCAGGAAATAGTCCGGACCTTTGCCGAATGGCAGAGTGAAAGGAGCATGGAAACCATGTTCGTTGTCTATAACAAGCTGACCGGTCGGGCCGGATATCGGTCGGTCAGGGAGCAACTTCTGCCGCTCGATCAGGATTGGTCCGCGCGTTTTCGCGAAAAGTCCTGGCCGACCGCCTGCCTGCCGCTTGCCGGATTGCCGGCGGCGGAACTTGTCGGGCATCTTTTCCGCCAGTATCTTTTTGCCGCGCTTTACCGGGCCTTCGCCCATTCCATGGCCGGTGAAAATGCGGCCCGCCTTGCTGCCATGCAGGCGGCGGAAAAAAATATTCTGGAACTGGAAGAAGAACTGAAGGCCGGGTTTCGGGAAACCAGGCAGAACACGATCACAGCGGAATTGCTTGATATTGTTGCCGGCTTTGAGGCGGTTGGCGGTAAAAAACAAATCCGAATCAAGTCATGAAAAGAATTGATGAGTCAATAAGAAAAGAAATCGAACGGCTGGCCGTTGATTTGAGCGACCATTGTTATCGTTATCATGTCCTCGACGCGCCGATTATTGCCGACGCCGAATATGACCGGCTTTACAAACGCCTGCTGGATCTGGAGAAAAGTTCCGGCTATGTCCCGGCTGATTCTCCTACCCAGAGGGTCGGCGCGCCGCCGTTGGAAAAATTCGGCCGGATTAAACACGCGGCGCCCATGCTTTCGCTTGATAACGCCTTCAGTGAAGAGGAATTGCGGGATTTTGACCGGCGGGTGCGGCGCCTCTTGAAAAACGACGACGATATCCGCTATACGGTGGAACCCAAATACGACGGTCTGGCCGTTGAGCTGGTCTATGAGAACGGCGTGTTTGCCACGGCAGCCACCAGAGGCGACGGTGTAGCGGGCGAGGACATTACCCGTAATGTCAGGACCATTATGGCAGTGCCCCTGCGTGTTGAGGGAGTTCGTCCGCTGCCGTCCAGAATCGATATCCGCGGTGAGATTTATATGGATCTGCAAGAATTCGCGACCCTGAATCGGCAAAGGGAGGAAAGAGGAGAGTCGGCCTTTGCCAACCCCCGCAACGCGGCCGCCGGCTCGGTGCGGCAGTTGGATTCGAGGATAACGGCCGCCCGGAAGCTGAAACTCGTCTGTTACGGCGCCGGGGTAATACGGGGGCTTGAGTTCGCCACCCAGCATGATTTTATGCAATGGCTGCGGACGGCCCGTTTCCCCGTGTCCACGGCGCTGACCATGGCGCGGAATATAGATGAAGCGATCGCAGCCGTCGGCCGGATCGAGGAAAATAGAAAAAACTTCCCCTTTGAAACGGACGGCGCGGTAATCAAGGTTGATGATATCGGATTGCAGAAACAGCTCGGCATGAAAACCAGGGAACCGCGTTGGGCGATAGCTTATAAATTCGCCGCGCATCAGGGTACGACCATAATCCGGGAAATTACGGCCGGCGTCGGCAGGACGGGTGTCATTACCCCGGTGGCTGTTCTGGAGCCGGTCGGCATTGGCGGCGTTACTGTTTCACGTTCAACCCTGCACAACTGGGACGAAATAGACCGCAAGGATATCAGGGTGGGCGACACGGTGGTGGTGGAAAGGGCCGGCGATGTCATTCCCCATGTCGTTGCCGTGATTAAGGAAAAAAGAGACGGCAACGAAAAATATATGCCGCCGTCTTACTGTCCGGTATGCGGCGCGCATGTGATCAGGGAAGAGGGCGCGGCCGCTTACCGTTGTATCGGCTTGAACTGCGCGGCGCAGATCCGGGAGCGAATCAGGCATTTTGCGTCGAGAGCCGCCTTGGACATTGAGGGCCTGGGCGGCAGAACCGTCACCCTGCTCCTTGAAAAGGGGCTGATAAAGAACTTTGTCGATATTTACGAGTTGAAAGCGGCGGATCTGATAGGCCTGCCGGGGTTCGCGGAGAAGTCGGCCGTCAATCTGCTGAACGCCGTCAAGGCAAGCAAAACCACCACACTGGCCCGCTTTCTTCTGGGTCTGGGCATTCCGCATGTCGGCGAGTTTGCCGCCCGGCTGCTGGCCGGCAATTTCAGAACCCTTGAAGACCTGTACGGGATTAAAGAGGAAAAAATAACAGCCATAAAACAGATGGGCGCCAAAACCGGCGCTGCTGTCGCGTCCTTTTTTAATGAACCGGAAAATATTCGAACCCTGGAGAGATTGAAAACCTTGGGACTGACCGCGGCAAACCCTGATTTTACTGAAGAGGAAAAAGGCGCGCAGCCCCTGGAAGACCTGACGTTTGTGGTAACCGGT
>CAYWUR010000112.1:0-6312 GCA_964460745.1 uncultured Desulfobulbia bacterium
TTGTTTCACGCCGGAACGGCAAAAGGCGGGGCTTTGGTCGTTGGTTCTATGGGCGCGCAGTATCCCCAACATAGTTACAGAAAACAATAATGACGGATGGCTTATCAAAGTCCCCCAACCGGAAGAAGAACGGGCTAGGCTGGAAATCAAAACATTCGAGGAGGAAAACAAAAACTGGCCGCCAAGGCAATATAATACTGAATACAACCCGGCCGCGCACAACCATCAACCGCCGACTATTTTAATTATGGGTGGCTTGCTGATCTTTTATTCAATAACAGGCCCATGGGCATATGGCAGCCACTGGTTTACAGATGGCGCAATCAACGGCCAAATGATTATTGAACAGCATGAATGGTGGCGGTTGGTGACCGCCCTTACCTTACACGCCGACCCGGTTCATCTGTTCGGCAATATTCTGATCGGCGGCGTTATCGTCCATTTTCTATGCCGGACCGTCGGCAGCGGCAGCGGCTGGGCGCTGATTCTGCTTGCCGGGGCCGGCGGCAACTATTTCAATATTTTACTGCATGGCACGGCACACCAGGCCGTTGGTTTTTCCACTTCGGTATTCGGGGCGGTCGGCATTCTGGCGGGACGGCAAAGCATAATAAAAAGAGGATTAATGTTCAAGGACATTTTAGCGCCGCTGGCCGCCGGCGCCGGCCTTTTAGCTTTATTGGGTACAGGTGGGAAAAACACCGACCTGGGCGCACACTTTTTTGGAATAACCACGGGCATAATCCTGGGAATGTCAACAACCGCATTCCCGGCTTTCAATAAATGGCCGGCGTCTTCTCTCCTGCAATCTCTATTGCTCCTCTTTTGTATGGTTTTCATTGCCCTTTGCTGGGGGATGGCCCTGCGCTAGGAGGTTACACGCCCTCGAAATATCATGGATCATGATTAAGACCGGAATGATACTAATTTATGACATGAGATATATTTGCATTTTTTTCAAATAATTAATAAGTTGTTATTTTAATACACCAGACCTTTAAATCATCACCTTTTTTGCGCAAGATCGGTCAACGCCGCAACACCCTAAAACTGACATGCATTTTTGTATTTATGGCTGACTGAATTTTGCGAGCTTACCTCGCTGCTTATCCTGCGATGACTTTTTAGAAAAGGAGTCCCCCGATATGACCTGGCAAGACCAACAACCCCCATGGGGCAAGCCTAAGCGCCCTACCAACCCTGAAGACCTTATTGCGGTCCTTCTCAAAAAAATCAAAGACGGTTTCAGCGGCGGCAACCAGGGAGATGGCTCCGACAAATCCGCCCCCCCTCCCGGCCTATGGGGCGGACTGGGGAAAATAGCACTTATTATCGCCGCCCTTGTTTTATTTAATGTTGTTTACTCTTCATTTTATACAATTGAACCGGGCGAACGGGGGGTCGTTCTTCGCTTTGGCAAATACAGCAAGATCAGTACGCCGGGACTCAATTTTAAAATGCCTCTGGTTGATACGGTGGTTAAGGTTGACATCGAAAGTGTCCGTAAAGAGGAATTCGGCTTCCGAACCAAGATTCCCGGGCAGCAGACCCTCTTTGAAAAACGCGGTTATGAAGCCGAATCCCTGATGCTTACCGGCGACAGGAATGTCATCGATGCAGAGTGGATTGTCCAATATAAAATCCGCGACCCTCTTAATTTCCTTTTCAAGATCAGAAACGCTCGACAAGCAGTGCGGGATTTATCTGAAATGGCGATTCGCAGAATAGTCGGCAACATGGATTTTGATTATGTGCTTAGTAATCGTGAAATATTGGCCGCCCAGACAAAAAAAGAAGTCCAGGCTGCTCTTGATAAATACGAAAGCGGGATCTCTATTGTTACTGTCCAGTTACAGGACGTTAACCCGCCTGATGCCGTAAAGCCCGCGTTCAACGAAGTAAATGAGGCGGACCAAGATATGAAACGACTCGTAAACGAAGCAGAGGAGGCCTATAACCGCCAAATTCCCAAAGCGAGAGGTACGGCCAAAAAGATAATTGAGGAGTCTCATGGTTATGCTGTCGCAAGAGTTAATAAAGCCAAAGGGGACACGGCACGTTTCCTGGACGTTTTAAAGGAATATCAGAAGGCGAAGGAGGTAACACGGCGCCGTATGTATCTGGAAACCATGCAGGACACTCTGCCGGCGGTTACGGACATTTATGTTATTGACAAGGAAGCCCGCTCTCTCCTGCCATTCCTGGATATAACCGGCGACCGGCAACGGCAGAAAAATATTCAGGCGCCATCTCAATAGCTGTTACGAATTCATCAAGTGTTGTTAAAAAGTATGGCAACCCAGCCAGCAGAGGAGATTCCGTGAATAAGATAGTCCGATATTTCATGATTGTTGTAGTGTTCATTCTTATAGTAACAATTCTGAATGGCTTCTACATTCTGCCCGAAGGCAAGCAGGCCGTGATTACTCAGTTCGGCAGACCTATCGGCAGACCAATTACCGAGGCCGGCCTCCACTTCAAAACCCCCTTTATTCAGGATGCCACCTATTTTGAAAAAAGAATTCTCATCTGGGATGGGGACCCTAACCAGATACCCACCAACGACAAGACGTATGTCTATCTTGACATAACGGCAAGATGGCGAATCTCGGATGCGCTGAGATTCCTACAGGCCGTGAATAATGAAATGCGGGCCCAGTCTATTCTTGACGATATCCTTGACGGGACGGCGCGAGATCTGGTCAATAAAAACAATTTAGATGAGATCATCCGCAGTTCAGACTGGACGCCTGAGACAATGGCCGCCGCCCCGGACGAAGTGAAGCGGGAAACGATCAAATTCGGCCGCGACAGAATCGCGGCCATGATCCACAAAGCCGCGTCCAAACAAACGCCGCAATACGGCATTGAACTGGTTGACGTTGTGTTCAAACGGGTCAACTATATCGAGACGGTGCGAAAAAAGGTTTATGATCGAATGATCTCTGAGCGAAAACGAATCGCCGCGGAAAAAAGATCGCTTGGAGAGGGGCGGAAAGCGGAAATTTTAGGCAAAGTTCAAAGAGAGCTTCAGGAAATAACCTCTCAGGCGAACAAGGAAGCCGAAGGAATCAAAGGAAAAGCTGATGCCGAGGCATCACGGATATATGCGAACGCCTATAATAACGATCCTGATTTTTACGCATTTTATAAGACCCTGAAAAGCTATGAAAAAACGGTAGGCGCCAACACCAAACTTATTCTTTCTTATGATTCACAATTTTATAAATACTTACGGGATATGAAATAGCTATTTCTCTTGATCTCCACCCTCCTCTTCAAGAGATGGCCGCGACGGCCGATGTCGCATTGCATCATAAGGAATGCGCCCTTTCTCGTTAATCTTGTTATGAAGGATTCCGATATGGCGTTCTTTGTCGATCCGGGGCAATCCCAACTTGGTAAACCTGCAATTACAACGAGTAAGTTGGCCGCCGCACCACGGACACACTTCCACCGGACAGCCGAGGATATGATATTCTCCCGTGGCGGCGAAACAAACAGGACATAAGCCGATATCCTGATGGGCAGGCAGGTAAACTTTGGAGTTTACATTTTTTTTATGCTTTTCAATAAAATCCCCCCGGTCAACAAAGCCAAAAAAAGCCAAAACTTCCTCGTCCCATATCCCCTCGGCAAATCCGCCGAGAAACTCTGCCCTTGTATAATCAACCGCATACAGGTAGCCGACGGACATCAAGGTTCCGGCACAAAGAAGAAAGACGCCGCTTTTGCGGGCCAGCAGCCGTAATTCCGTAATGGCGTCATCTTGTGCATCCGGCAGAAAGCTATAGAAAGAAAAAAACAAGTTAAGGGCAATAGGGTCGGCTTCATATTTGTCAACCAACGCTGAGGCTACCGCAAAATGCTCTTTGGGAACCGCGTATTCCATCAACAGTTCGATTTCCTTTCTCCGTTCGCCTAGCGTTTTCATAATTTACCTACAAGACCGACATCTCTGGTTATGATGACAAATCTTGCCGCCCCCTTAGACTTTTTATTGCCTCGACCCACCTTCTGGTTTCCCCCGCAATGTCATCGGCTTGAGTCAAGGCGGTAACAAGTGCTATCCGCCGAGCTTTTAAAGCGACCAGTTCCGGGATATGACCAAATTTAATACCGCCCATTACCGTAAAAGGCAAGACAGACATTGAGGAAAACCGATTAATAGCGGCCAAGCCAAGGAAAGCATGCAAGCCTTTTTTAGTCTTAGTCGGGAATAATGGACCGATATTAAAATATGAAACAGCAGCAGACTTCATATTGCCGCTGAGCGCCATGACTTGCTCTTCGGTATTGCAAGAGACACCGATAATAAGATCCGGCGCCATTTTTTTTACCTCTTCCGGCGGCAGGTCATTATTTCCCAGATGTACCCCGTCGGCGTCAGTGAGCATCGCGATATCAACTCGGTCATTAATAATCAGCAATGCGCCGACTTCTCTTGTTTTCCTACGAAACATCAGAGCCTTCTCATATATGGCCCTATCATCAGCTTCTTTATCCCTGAGTTGAACAATACGCGCACCGCCGGCCAGCACCCCCTCCAGCCATTCATAATCAGAGCGGCCATTGGCAAGCTTCTCGCAAGACACCGGATAAACCGTGACCTCATCAATAAATTTCTTTATCCTCTGCTGATACAATCTACTGAACCTCCCCCATCAGTATCAAAATCCTCGCTTACAAAGTTTTATGCCCCACAAAGCAAATTCTGAGCAAAAGAGATAATCGGCAGGATGATTTTTGATATCATGCCGGTATAAAAAAGAACGAGCAGGAGAATAAAACCGAATGGTTCAAAACGCGTATAATATGCCGCAAGCCGCCGGGGCAGGAGTCCCATAAAAATTTTACTCCCATCCAAAGGAGGGATAGGCAAAAAGTTAAAAACAGCCAGCATAATATTAATCCATATACTGGCAGCCAGCATATTGACAAACGGCTGCAAAAGAAACAACGGGATTAATTGATCGCCCAACAAGGCAACTTTTAATATTATGGCGCTGACAATGGCCAGGAGGATATTAATGCCCGGACCGGCCAAGGAAACCAACAACATATCGTTTTTCGGTTTTTTGAAGTAGCCGGGATTAACCGGTACAGGTTTGGCCCAGCCGATCTTCATGATAATAAAACAAATAACCCCTATAGGATCCAGATGTTTCAAAGGGTTCAAGGTCAAGCGCCCGGCCCGCAAAGCGGTTGGATCTCCCAACCTGTTGGCAACATAGCCGTGGGCGAATTCATGAGTCGTCAAGGCAAACAAAAATGGCGGCGCAAGAATCGCTATTTCTTTTATTAGTTGGTGACTGTTCATATATACTCGCCTGTGGCTCTGCCCGAAAATTATTACTGTGGATAATGGCACCGGACAAATTCAATTTCATCGTTGCGGTCATAAACCAGCCCATCCAATTTAGCCCCAAGCAAATGATTTAGAATGGTCTTATATATCGGCCCCTCTTTATAGCCCATATCCTTGAGATCACTGCCGTGTATTTCAGTAACGACACGCCGCAGGCTTGTGACATATAAGGAGACCTCTTTTTGTGTTGATTTTTTACGGGCCATGGCAATCAGATATAAAAGACACTCATGGCTCAGACCATGAAGAAGCCAATATATCTCGCTTGTCTTTAAACCAGACTGCCGGTTCAAGGCCTTCAGCACCTTAAATGCCACCTCTTTTTCTCTAAGCAGAATATTCCTATACCTGTCCGGCACCTCAAACAGATCGCAGAAATTTATCAATTCTTTCAACGTCGACCGGGCATGGATGGCAAGTAGATAAACCACCCATTGGCGGCAGGGTTCATCCAGGTATAACAGTTTGTGCCAGGTTAGGGCCTTCTGCGTCTCAGACAATATATGTTCTAAACGCTTGTCAAGCTGGAGATTGGGCTGGATAAATCTAATAAGATCAAATTCCGCCATTCGGCGCAGTGCAGGGAGAGGATTTTCCTCGGAGAGAATCAATTTCAACTCGCCAAAAAAACGGCGGCCGAAAAAACGGTCAAATAAATTCATCTTGATCGCGTTCTTTATCATCTTTTCTGTATGTTTACCAATACGGAAGCCCATCCGCTGCTCCAATCTGATTGCCCGAAAAATTCGGGTCGGATCTTCCACAAAACTTAAATTATGTAGAATACGAATACGCTGATCCTTAATGTCATTTTGGCAATTAAAAAAATCCACCAACATACCGAACTTGTCCGGATTTAGATGGATAGCCATGGCATTGATTGTAAAATCACGGCGGTAGAGGTCAAGTTTAATCGAGCTTAACTCTACAGTAGGTAATGCGGC
>CAYWUR010000113.1:0-6257 GCA_964460745.1 uncultured Desulfobulbia bacterium
TCCGCCTTTTCAGCCGCCTCAGTCCCTTGAAATCTGGCGGCAATTTCGCGGGCCAATCGTTTCTTAACTTCCTTTGGGTGGATAGAGCCGTTCTCCATATCGCGCCTGAGAGCTTCAACCTCCACCGAAGTAAGATCACTCAATAACTCATAGTAGCGGAACATGAGAGAATCGGAAATTGACATGACCTTACCGTAAAGGCTGTCCTCGTTTTCGGTAATGCCGATATAATTACCCAGCGATTTACTCATTTTGTTTACGCCGTCCAGCCCTTCCAGCAGAGGCATGGTAATCACTATCTGGGGCTCCTGCCGCCAAGCGCGTTGCAAATCCCTGCCCATCAGCAGATTAAAAAGCTGATCCGTGCCACCCAGCTCCACATCAGCTTGAATTGCCACTGAATCATAGCCCTGAATAAGGGGATAAAAAAATTCATGGATACTGATTGGCCGCTCATTTTCAAAACGCACCTTGAAGTCTTCCCTTTCCAGCATTCTGGCCACTGTCAACTGCGAAGCCAGCTTGATGAAATCGTATGATGTCAACTTGCCGAGCCAGTCACTATTGAAAAGAATCGACGTCTTCC
The DNA here is from genome assembly GCA_964460745.1 of uncultured Desulfobulbia bacterium. Classification (GTDB taxonomy): domain Bacteria; phylum Desulfobacterota; class Desulfobulbia; order Desulfobulbales; family BM004; genus CAYWUR01. Next base: position 587 of record CAYWUR010000113.1, read on the forward strand.
GGGGATCCAGAATTTTAAAGATCTGTTCCTTGTATGTCTCGGCATTATTTTTGACATCTTCGGCGGTAAGAGGTTTTCTTGTCTCGGATTTACCGGTCGGATCACCTATCATGCCGGTAAAATCACCGATAAGAAAAAAAATCTCATGGCCCAGATCCTGAAAGTGCTTCATTTTCTGAATCAAGACGGTATGGCCAAGATGCAGGTCGGGCGCCGTGGGATCAAAACCAGCCTTAATCCTTAATGGCGTTCCGGTTTGCCGTGATTTTTTCAACTTACCGATCAGATTCTCCCTGTCAATAAGATCAACGGCACCACGTTCGATTAACGCGACCTGTTCTTCGATAGTGTAATTCATGCCAGAGGCGCTCTCCATTTCAGTCTATTTCGCATATTCCACAGCCCTGGTTTCACGGATCACGGTCACGCGAATCTGGCCGGGATAGGTCAACTGTTCCTCCACGGTCTTGGCAATATCCCGGCACAAGAGGGTGGCGGAGTTGTCCGACACATCGTTACTGTTCACAACGATCCGCAAATCCCGCCCGGCCTGGATGGCGTATGATTTTTCAACGCCATTGAATGAATTGGCAATTTTTTCCAGATCTTCCAAACGCTTAACATAAGTCTCGAGCATTTCCTTCCGGGCACCTGGTCGGGCGCCGGAAAGGGCGTCGGCGGATTGCACCAGGACATCCAAAACGCTTTCGGGCGGCACATCTTCATGATGGGCGGCAATGGCGTGGACTATTTCAGGAGATTCACCATACTTCTTGGCGAGATCACGACCGATAGTAGCATGAGACCCTTCCACCTCGTGATCCACTGCTTTGCCGATATCATGGAGGAAACCGGCCCGTTTTGCCTGTTTTACGTCAATTCCCAGTTCTTCCGCCATAATGCCGCACAAAAACGCAACTTCCACGGAATGCTGTAAGACATTTTGCCCATAACTGGTTCGATATTTCAACCGCCCCAGCAACTTTATCAACTCGACATGGACCCCGTGTACACCCACATCAAAGGTGGCATGCTCTCCGGCATCACGAATGACAATTTCCAGATCCTTGGCAACCTTTGCAACCACCTCCTCAATGCGGGCAGGATGGATACGACCGTCATTGATCAACTGTTCAAGAGAAAGACGGGCGACTTCCCGCCTTACAGGATTAAAGCCCGAGAGAATGACGGCCTCCGGGGTGTCGTCAATAATAATATCAATACCGGTCGCCGCCTCCAGAGCGCGGATATTTCTGCCTTCCCGGCCGATAATGCGGCCTTTCATTTCGTCGTTAGGGAGAGACACCACGGAAACGGTTTTTTCCGCCACATAATCTCCGGCATACCTGGAAATAGCCAGGGCCAGAATATTCTTGGCCTTGCGATCGGCCTTCATTTTCATTTCATTCTCAATGCGAATCAGCTGCTTACCGGCCTCCATCCGTGCCTCGCTCTCAATGCTGGCCATAAGCATTTTTTTTGCCTCTTCCTTGGAAATACCAACGATCCTTTCCAGATTGTTCTGCTGTTCCACTATCAACAAATCAAGTTTCTTTTTTTTATCCTCCAGCTTTTTTTCCTGTCGGAGAAACGTCTGTTCCCTTCTCAGCAGATCAGTTTCCCGTTTATCAAGCAGGTCGATTTTTCTTTCGATCTGATCCAGCTTTTGACTGAGCCGTTTCTCCTCCTTGAGAATCTCACCCTTGCGGACCTTTATATCCCTTTCGGCCTCATGTTTAAGCTGATAGGCGGCATCCTTGCTTTGCAGGATGGCCTCTTTTTTAGTCTGTTCAGCCTCAAGCAGGGCGTTTTCGAGCAACTTCCTGGCCTGCGCTTCGATACTCTCCTTATGCCACTCTATCAGCTTTTTACGTAAGTAAAAACCTATGGTTACGCCCAGGGCCACTCCTATCAGCAAAAGAAATAATGAATGATTTGTCATGTGCAATATATCCACGGAACTGTATCCTCCTGATCCGGTTTAATCTTGATGGCGTCGTAAGAATTCCGATCTACTGCGTCGTGGCGCATTTTGTTCGGCGAAGTCGGGATTTGTCCCCTCAAGGGAGGGCTGAAAAGAGTACACTGCTTTTGTTATGTCGGGAAATACACAAAGGGGAGAAGAAGGAGAGATAGAACAATAAGGCGGGAGCCAAGGCGGCAGCTATGTCATAGGCGCCATAGACGACTGCGCTATGTCATGAACGATTCATTAAACCTGGCTGAACCCGGCAAGCCGACAATCCGATAAGACCTGGACCGCCACACGATTACCGTTTAATTGTTTCACATATTCCGAAAGGAAATCAACCGCTTTCATCGCATTAAAAAAAGCTGCCCAGCTGTTTTTTCAGCGTTTATAATTCCTGATGTATATTTGACCGTTACAACTCAACATATATAAAACCTGCCGCAACCAGGAATCAGTATTATCTGCGATTTCTCCCATCATTCCTCTGAATCTTCAATATAACCCGTATGTTTTGCCCGGCGTCTTTAGATCAGTTTAAATGCAACATCCTCCGACACCTGTCAGAATGTTGAAAGGTTGTTTTTTGACAACCTAATATATCAAGTATTTCTCTGCAATTCTCGCGGAGAAATACATTTTAGCAACGAAATACCCCCACCCTGCCGTGTCAACAGAGAGATTGAACCTAACCTAGTAGGTGGGTAATACTCATATTATCTTCAAGTAATTTCGCCAAGCGAATTACTATCCAAAAACAGCGGAGTTGCCCTCTCAGTTATAATTGGCTCAATAACTGAATTTGTTAATCACCAACAGGCCAGGGGTAACCCTATATTCTTTTTTACATCATACAACAACTTTTCTTCATCTGCTGCTATCAACCGTCCCCGCCGGTTATAACCAAAAATCGGCAGCAGCTACTGATAGTGCATAAAAAAATCAGTCTTCGTCTTTTATGGCCGAATTACCATATTGCGAAAGTACAAGTTCAATCCTTGTCGTTAAGCGGTGAACGTATTGGTTCACTGTTTCCTTATATTGCTCGAAGTCATTTTTCAGACTTACATATTTCCCCGCCATATTCAGACTTGCAACAACGGCTATTTTATTGGCCGGCAAAATACTTGTTGATGATCTGGTCTGATCCTCCATCTGCTCCTTGACCAAACTCAGAATCTCTTCAACCTCCTCCACCGATGCATCGGTATAAAGCGGATATTCTTGGCCCAGCACTTCAAATTTGACCAGACGTTCCAAAAAAACACCTTATCGCCAAGGTTAATCAAGGTCAAGGGGAACAGGCAGCCCGCCTATCCTTTACCCATCAAAGATTCATTGTTTTCTAAAGCAATGCCCGTGGCAAAAAGCTGTGAAGATTTTTCCGCCGTATCGCTTTTCTCAATATTTTCAGGACGAGCGGCCAGGTTACCGGCTTCAGTTTGGGCTCTTTCCCATTCCTCAATCCTGCCGATCAGACCTGTCACCCGATCACGGATAATGTTTCTATTTTCCCGCAGACCGCCGATCTGCTCCTGAAGTTTTATGTTCTCCGCCTCTTTTTGCCTGAGAGACGCTTGCAGTTCTTCTTTCTTTCTTTTCAGATCATTATATCCGGCCAGCATTTTTTCTAGATACTGTTCCAACCGGCCAAGGTCTTCTTCATACTTCATAACCTCAAGCGTCTCTTTATCACCCATCAATCAACTCTCATAAATTTAATGCCATTCGAAATTAGCCGGGGGACAAGCACCCCAAATGGCGTTACCGCCCCTTGTTCCATTTGCCGAATACATCAAATTATAGTCCGACGAGAAAAACAAAGCAACATGTTTATCCGGTTAAAATGCTGCCGAATTAAAAACGCGCCGGCGCCCCCATCCGGAGTCTGCCCTCACCTGCCGCGGCATAGCCTGGAGGTAATCTTTCACAGGATCTCCACGACTATTTTCCTGGAAAGTGCCTTGCCCTGTACGGAGATGTCCGCGCCGTTGTTCAAATCCGTGTATAACTCCAGTTGAGGGGACGCCCATCCCGGTATGGCATCACGCCGTAAAACACCTCGGGGTTGTCATCAAAAACCAGCGATAAAAAACAGCGGTCCCCCTCCCACATCGGCAATTCGTGTAAACAGTCGATCGCCTGCCAACTCAGAGTCCCCTCATTATTTTTCTTGTACGGTTCACCGCGATAACGGTCAATCCGGAAAATAAAGCCCAACCAGTCAGCGCCATCCGACCCGAAACCGGGCCAGTTGATAATACCGCGCAAGAGAACCTCTTCACAGGCGATACCGGCCTCTTCGTATATTTCCCTCTAGAGGCAGGAAAGCACATCCTCATCCGGATGCATTTTTCCGCCCAGACCGTTATATTTGCGGAAATGCACATCCTGCGGACGGGCATCTCGAAAGACCATCAATGTTTTGGTGCGGTCCGGGGAAAGGACGTAGCCAAGCGTACCGATTATCGGTGTATATGTATTCATTTGAATTTTTCAGGTTTCGGCATAAATGGTTGAGCGATTCTTACCGTTTCTTTTACTCATATAAAGCGCCTTATCCGCTTTGTTCAACACTTCGTTAATTACCTGTCCATGCTTGGGGAAATCGGCAATACCGACGCTGATCGTTATCTTCACCTTACCAGCCGTGGTCTTAAGCGGCGTATCCCCGACCACCGATCTTACCCGCTCGGCGGCGATGTACGCCTTAGCGCTTGCTGTTTCCGGCAACATGGCGACAAACTCATCACCGCCGAACCTGGCCGCCACATCACATTCCCGGAGTTGCTGCCGGATTATGCCGGCAACAAGACTGATCATAGCGCTGCCCGCCTCATGACCATAGTTGTCATTGACGGATTTCAGGTTGTCGGCATCGAACATGATAATGGAAAAAGGATGTCCATAACGGGAGGCCCGACTGCCTTCCTTCTGGGCAAGAGAAGAAAACATTCGCATGTTCCATAATCCCGTCAACGAATCGGTATGAGACAGGTGCCGAATTCTGTTTTTGGCTTGGCCGGTTTCCTGCGATAGCATGGCTACCAGATATGCAACAAACCACATGAGAAACAACTGAACAAGGGGGGCGACGGCCTGCGCGAATGAAAACGTTACCAACGAGATGGTATAAAATGTCAGCAGCAGAAAACAGGCGGAAATAAGGCCGACTTCAAGGAGGGTTATTTTTTTGCCAAGGGTAGTGGCGGCAGTAACAATTACAATAAAATAAAGGCTTGCCAGAGGACTTTCAATCTTGCCGGTGTGCCACAACACAAAGGTTATGAAAGCAATCATTACCCATGTTTCTATGGCAAGCTTCCATTTGGCGTTAAACTTTTTAAACCAAATGTAATGAAAAACGAGAACAAAAGCGACAAAGACGGCCGACGCCACAAAAAGCGTATTGCCGTTTTCAACATACGATTCCGGGAGTTTCAAATAAAGGACGACAAGCGCCGCCAGGAGCCATTCGATTTCAGCAACTGTCCGACTGAAACCGCGCAGCTCTTCCTCTTCTATTAACTCGGAATCGTCAACGATCAGCAAAGCGGCGTCATTATGTTTTTCATCCGGTACTGAAAATTTTCCCATGATTTTTTCGCCTTTTCCCCGAGAGGCGCCAACAGCAGTCTAATAATTAGAGTAACTATTCAGCAAAGGCAACAAATTACCCTAAACTCGTAACCGTAACTGTTC
>CAYWUR010000114.1:0-6248 GCA_964460745.1 uncultured Desulfobulbia bacterium
GCTCGACCCCGTGCCGCTGCGTGCCGGCAGATCGCCATCGTGGTGGATTTCCAGTCCGTCTCGTATGTCGAGGAAACGGAGCGTCTCGCGGACAACCGGGTGCTGGATCTCTTCATATTTCTGGACGCTTTCGATACGCGAATAGACCACCCGGATACGATGTTCGAAAAATGGTGGCAGGTAGCGGATCGAGAGGTAACAGTATTTATCGATGGTGGTCGACAATACATCGCCGCCGTGTTTCATGTACCAGTCCGGGAAATCGGTGCCGCCGCCAAAAAAGGAGATACGGTACGGGGTTCTGGAAATAATCACTGGACAGCCCCTTCTGTAGATAGGTTATCAATGTTTCCGGCCGTGAAAAGCCGCTCAGCCGTCGCATAGGACTGGGGAGTGCCGATATCGATAAAAGCACCGCGACAATGAAAGCCGAACAACCCCTCGGGCAGCAGGTCCGGCAGCAGGGATCGTTCCAGTGACCAAGGGACGCCAGCCGGGATCCGGTCAAGGACCGCGCGGCGGAACAGATAGACTCCGGCGTTGATCCAACCCTGTGAAGCGTTTTGCCCTTTCTCGCTAAAGGAGACAATCCGTCCTGAGCGATCCTGTTCGACCCGGCCGTAACGCCCGGTATCGGCTGCCTCGGTCAGCAGCAGGGCCGCTACGGCGCCGACAGCTTGGAACCACTGCAGATAAGCGGCCAAGTCAAGATCGGTATAGGAATCGCCGTTCATCGCCAGAAAGGGATCGGAGTCAAGCTGCTCCGCTGCCAGGCGAAGGGCGCCGGCGGTATCGAGCGGTTCGGGTTCGACCGAATAACGGATTTTAAGTGAACAATATGAGTCGCCGACAGCACGCCTCAGGGGTTCGGCCATGTAGCCGCTGCAAAGCACCACCTTTCGCACTCCGGCTGCGACCAGCTGATCGAACAGCTGATACAGAAAGGGCCTGCCGCCGACCGGAGCCAGCACCTTTGGACGATCATTGACCACCTTTCGTAACCGAGTGCCTCTGCCGCCGACCAGGATCGCCGCGGAGAGTTCTGCGCAATTCAGACTCATCAGGGTATCTCTTCCTCTAGACATTGGAAAACCGGTTAGGCCGTATGATTTTGTAACCCTTGAGCAGTTCGACGATACCCATGTCCAGGCTGTGCTTCGGCTGCCAGCCAAGCGCCTCGATCTTGTCGTTACTTACCAGATAGTCACGTTTGTCCGGATCCTCGCCGACCTCTGCCGAATGGATATAGAAGTCCGGCACATATTTTTTTATTTTTTCGCACAGTTGCCGCTTGGTAAGGTTTGCCGTGCTTAAACCGACATTGAACGGCTCGCCTTTCATCCGGTCATAATTATTGATGCCGAAGAGAAAGGCCCGGGCGACATCTCTGACGTGAATATAGTTTCGGCGAAAATGTTCTTCAAAGAGAATGATAAAGCGGTCCTTATACGCTCGATAGGTAAAATCATTGACCAAAAGATCCATACGCATCCGTGGACTCATGCCGAAGACGGTGGCCAGCCTGAAGGTGATAGCGTTGCCGTGTTCCAGGAACGCCTGTTCAATTTTTACCTTTGTTCGGCCATATTCAGAAATAGGTTGCAGAGGAGACGCTTCGGTACAATAGGCATCTTTTTCCCCGATACCGTAGCCGCTGTTGGTGGTCGGGAAGATAACCATCTGCGCCGGCGAGACAATTTCCACCAGATGCATGTGGGCCTCGTAATTGACGAGGTTGGTTAATGTGGGGTTGAGCTTGCAGGCAGGAGCGCCGACAATGGCGGCAAGCGGTATAATGACATCAAGATCGGGAACCAGCTGATCCATAAGGGCATAATCGCAGATATCTCCTTTGACGAATTCAAAGTGCGGATCAGCACAGCAGTCCAGCAGTGGTGACTGGTGAAAGAGTAGTGAGTCAAGGACGGTGACCTGGTGCTTTTGGGCAAGCAGCGTAGGGACAAGGGTGGAACCAAGGTAACCGGCACCACCGGTAACAAGAATTTTTAAGGGTGACATTTTTCTTTCTCCAGAGTGCTTTCGGTAAGTTGTATTGCAGGTAGCACTGTTTTTTTATTTGTGTAAGGGGAGAGAATACGATTTACGCAGTAGGCGGCAAAGGGCCAGGCGCAGGTAAAGGCGGGCGAGACCGCGTTCAGGACGTGCAGTGAGTTGTTGTCGCCTTCTACCTGGAAATCCATGAGAAGCTTGCCGGTCCGCTGATTGATCATCTGGGCCCGAATCCCCGGCGCCCCCCAGCTGAATGAAGAGACCTTGGCGGGTATTTTGCATAATTTTTTTGCGCCGCGGATGAGAGCATTTTTTCTGATTTTTAATGATTCCCCAAGACAATGATTTTTCCCCGCCGCCGGCAAGCTGCGCCACCACTTGGTAAGACCCGTGAAACTTTCATTGAGTTCCCTGGCGGAAAAATGTTCCAGGCCCTGGTAGCGCTCCCGCCAAAAAGCCGGCAAGGCGGTGGGGCCGATTGTGGCCTTCCCGTCAACTGTCACTGTAAGATGCACGCCGAGAAAGGGAAAGGACAGGTCCGGGACGGGATATATGCTGGCGCGAAAGATATCGTAAGCCCCGTTGAGGTGCAGGTAAAGACCTTTGAACGGCAGCACCTGGTATTCCATGCCGAATCCAAAGTCATGGGCGATCCTGTCGGCATACAGACCGGCTGCGTTGACAATAAAACCTGCGGCTATTTCTCCGGTCGTGGTTCTCACTCCACTATTATTCCGCCGTGTTACATAGGCGCATCCTTTTTTCAGGATAATCCTCTGGTCAGAGCATTGCTGCTCAAGTGTGCCCATGATTTTTGCGGGCGCGACTACTGCGGTTTCAGGGACAAAAAGATAACAAAGCCCCCTGGCGATGCGTGGTTCGATCCGGCGGGCCTGGAGTAAGTTGCATTCTTCAACAGGGACGTCGTTTGCGGCGGCCCGTTTTTGGAGGCGATCGAGGACGGCAGCATCGTCTTCCGTCAGGGCGATAATCAGCTTCCCTGTATCCTTGAGGGGCAGTCTATGTTCAGCACAGTAGGCGCGCCACCTTTGATTGCCTTCCCGAGTGAAGCGGGCCTTCAACGAATCGGCCGTGTAAAAACCGGCGTGCAGCACACCGCTGTTACGCCCGCTCGCATGAGCGCCGCATGAAGTCTCTTTCTCAATGATGATGATCTTTTCACCGGGAAAACGCCGGCGGATCGCCAGGGCTATGGTCAGGCCAATGACCCCGCCACCGATAATGAGAAAGTCGCAGGTCTCCTCAGGCATGGTGCGCCGTCTTTCCGGTCGATGATTCACAGCCTGTTTCGCGGCACGGTGATCCCTGGTAGCCGGGTCTGCACATTTCCGGGATGTCGCCCGTAAGGTGTCGGCTCCGGAAGGTGAAAACCGTCCAGGCTGAGCTTCCGGGTATTTTGTATTGAATCATGTGTAAGCTTTTTTTTTTGCCGTATTTTACCTTATATGCTTGCATACCATATCTTTTTCTGCTTTACGATATAATAACAGGAGGTTGAGACTTTTTGAGGACAATCTAGATAGTCAAGGATCACGTCACGTCTGGCACGCTGAAATTTTTGATAATTATCCCACCGCTCGGGATATCGTGTAAAGCCTCTCTGCTTGATGGAAGTATAGATCTCCATGTCCGCGGATGGCCTGGGTAGAAGGGTGAGACGATCCATGTTTAGCCCTTTTAGTTTCAACCTGTTTCAATTTTTTCAACGAGACGGTGAAATTCACGTTCAATAATTTCTACACTTTCATCTTCCCATATGTTGTGCTGATAGGGAGTGGCGCCGAAAAAGTCCTTGCCGACCATCAGCCCATCCGCCTCCATGTGTTCACGTGAACACTCAAATACCCCTTCACGCAAGACATGAAAGATAATTGTTCTGACAGCCTTGTTGGCAAAGGCGAGGATGGCGGGGCCGCCGGCGGTAAAAAGGTTTATGTAGCTCCGTTCATAGAAAGCCATTCTCAATTCCATGTTCCAAGAGCATTCTTGAAATATGGGGAAATGAGTTAATTGCGGCGGCGGCTTTCTGAGGGCCACGCTTGTGTCCCTGATGATGACCGGACAATATCGTTCAGTATCAAGGCGTTTTGCAAAGCTTACCCATTCACCGACCTTGCTGTTACGGTCATTTTGAAAGGGGGACTCCCTCAGCGTGATGGCGATGATTTTTTTTTCTTCCGGGAGGTGTTCCGCGATCCAGAGGTCCACATACTCCTTTGCCTTGTCGGTTGCACGAAGCGATGGGATATCCTGAACATATTGGGATGCCGCATAGGAAAAGAAGAGAGGGCTCCATTTTGTCGGTGATTCGACAGAATAGTCGGCCGGAAAGATTTTTGATGCAATCCGGCTGTATAAGAGGGCGGCTTCCTCTCTCGTCGTGCAGATACTTACCTGCCGGCAGGAAGGCAGCATCCAGCAGCACGGGATCATGATATTTCGCTCCCACCACTGGCTTGTCGCATTGTCCCGTGCTACGGTCCGTACATTGTCACGACCGTAGGTGATCTTTTCATCTTTGCGGAGATAATGGTCATCGGGTACTGGAACAAAGACAGGGTGCACGTGAGAGCAGCCCATCTGTTTTCGCGTTACTTCCGCAAAAAATAGAAAATTAATCACATCAAAGCCGTCCGGGTACACGGCCCTGTCATAGAATGCGTATAAAACGTCATCACAGGATGATTTGTCGAGACGGTTAAGTATTCGCGTGGAAACTGAATCAAAAATGGGATTGAGGAGAAGGTAGTTCTGTATGCCCATGCTACGCAGTAAGGCAATAATATCTGTTTGATAGTTGATTGAGGCAATAATGATATGATTGAATGCGTACGCCGGTAATTCATCAGGAGAGATGATCTCCACTCCATCCCTGGTTCCACGTTTATAGGTATCAACAAAGCATACTATCTGTATGTCGGGACGGCTCTTGCGCAGAGTCAGAAAAAGGGAGATCCCTATTTCACCGGCCCCAAAAATACATAGTGATGTGTTATTGGGGATATCATCTACTGTATTAATAGTTTTTGTCGCCATCCTTGGGTCAGGTCTCCATCCTGTTTAGTTGTGGTTCATCGCAACACGTCCGTCATTTTTGGGCGCCTGCTTTGTCCGTACAGTGACCGGCAAATGGCTTGTCAATTCTTGTTGCATTTTCCCGGGCGTCTGTATGGTCGAATCCCTCAAATACATTGGCGAAAAATTTTTTCCCGGACGGAGTGAATTTTATATACATTTCGCCATCTGCGTTGAGTTCAGGCTCGTCGCAGCTGTTGCATTTCTCCAGGGTGTTTCGACGGTTACCCTTATGGACGGCGCGTATTTTGTTAAATGCCTCGCAGTTAAATATATCCAGGACATGTTTCTCAAGGACATTGCCGAAGGTATAGACTGCATTGAAATCGTTGGGACACAACACCACATCACCGTTGCTCTTTATGGTCAACCTGTTGAACGGGGCATTACATTCTGTGGAGCCATAATTTCCCTCTGGCAGTGTATCGTCTTGCCATTTACTGCTGGGACGCACTGAGGCGTTGTGCAGTTTCGTGTAGCCGATTTCATCCAGGTCTTCCTGTAGGAGGTCTTGGAAATGGCGCCGGTATTCATCAAACTCGTTTTTGTCGCCGGTGTAGTCAATATGGCGGAGGACAATACGAGTTGTTCCGTTGGTGTAATTACGTTTCTTTATAAAAGATAAAATATTTTCCATGACCATGTCATGATTCAGCTGTCTTCTATGTTTTTCGTAAGGTTCTTTATGAAGCGTATCAAAGGAAAATACGACATAGTCCGGCGCGGCTTCAATAATCAAATCGGTCTTCTCCGGCGTCAGTAATGAGCCTTGGGTGGTAAAACCAACATTGGGCAGATTCATGGATTTGCAGCATTGGATCCTCTCCGGCAGCTTTGGGTCCAGAAGGGGTTCGCCGTTCAAGGTGAGGCCGGTCTGTTTGAGGTGGTCGGGGCCCCAGTCGCGCACCTGGCCGATGATGGCCGAAAAGACTGCCTCGGACATCGGGCCTTTGGTTTTCTGCCAGCTGTCTATACTGCAAAAGACACAGCGTGCGTTGCAGCCGTGAAAGGTCTCAATGCTTATCTGTTTAGGGTATAGGATATCATCCCGGTTTTTCGTCATTTGCCGCTCCTTTGAGGTGCTCTGCCGCCGTCTATGGAGGCGAGAACGAAATGTTCGCGCAGTTATTCGTTGTGTCGTT
>CAYWUR010000115.1:0-6215 GCA_964460745.1 uncultured Desulfobulbia bacterium
CCTGTACATGAGGAGGGCGAAACGGACGAAGATGGGGTGCAGCTGAATAGTTACTGAACTTTTACATTTTTTTTACAGCCAAGGTTTCCACCGCCATCTTCCGCCATAAAGGGCTTATGCTTTTTTCGGCGAGACGCTGCAAAAGCTTAACCGCTTCGGCATCTTTTCCCGCCGCCAGTTTAATCTGCGCACAACGGTAGGCGGCTTGATCGGCAAAGACGCCCTTATCAATCAGGTATTGATAAAAGGGCAGAGCCTTCCGTCCTTTGCCCAGCTGAAAAAGGGCTTCCGCCCTCAAAAAAATCTCATCGGGCTCGACGCTTTCCATCCCCTTGCTCATCACCTTTGCCAGATGTTTATCCACCTCGGCGTATTTACCGAGGTCCCAGAAAACTTTGCCGGCCAGAATGTGCAGATCCTTGCTTTTCGGCATTTTCCCGGCGCCGAGCAGATCGGCTGCCTGCTCGACCTTGCCGTTTTTATATAAGGAATCGGTGCGCAGATAGTATATCCGGCCGCGATCCGCACCGGCAGGAAACTTTTTAAGATAGTCAACGCTATATTCTTCAACAAGACCGAAGTCGTTATTATTGTAATAAGCCTCAATCAACGGCAGATAAACCTTCGCCTCGCCGGCCCGGCCTCCGGCAATATCCAGCATATACGAATAAACCCTGGCAGCCCTCTTCCAAAGCCACAGAGCGGCAAAGGCCAACCCAAGTTCAGCCAGAAAATCGCTGTTGATCCGGCCGCTGATCAGCAGCCGGCGATTCTGCTCGGCCAGGGTCAGGGCCTGTAAATAGTCTTTTGCGGCGATCAGATCCTTAATAACCGCCGGCAAGAGTTCAACCTGCAGGGCTTCGGCATGATCCCGCAGCATGCCGCCGCCGTAATCACGAATAAAATCCCGCAAAAACCGAACACATCGTAATCGCTCACCAAGCAAATGCAGTGCCAGAACCTGTTTGAAGGCCGCCTCCCCCCTTAGCTCCCGCAACGGCGCCTTGGCGGCGATTTCCCCATATGCCTGGACCGCCTTTAATTTCGCCCCCTCATCGCCTGACAGAACTCCCAGATCATTTATCTTGATCCGCGCCCGCAATGCGCCTTCCGTGCCGGGAAAAGTATGCATAATGTTTTCAAACAAAAGACGCATGTCTTTTCCATCGCCGCTTTTTAACCGGCTCATAGCCGCCCAATAAAAAGCCAGGGCCTGCCCTCGATGCCCGGTGAGAACAACTCCCAGATGCTTATAATATTCATTGGCGGCAACGTATTCCTTCTGTCGGTAGAGTGTTTCAGCAAAATTTGCGAGCGAAAAAGGATGCCGCTTAATAACGCCGGGATGTCTCAGCAACCGCCGATAAACGTCAAAAGCCGCCGACTTGCGGCCGGCGGCGAACAAGGCATCCGCCCGGCGTAGGATATACATATTTTCAAGGGAGCCGGCGCAGCCCTCTTCTTCGCAAGCCAGCACCTTAAGCGCTTTATCCTGCCGACCGGTCATAATATAAATCTCGGCCGCAAGCAGGTTAAAATATGGCGCCAAACTTTTTTCGCCGGCCGACAAAGGCGCGGCGGACAATTCATAGGCAACGCCATAAGGATGACCGGCGGCCGTCCTGGCATAAAGGGAGAGATACCGGCCGCAGGCAAGGACTGCCGGAGCAGCAGCGTGCCCGGCGGCACGCAAATCCGCCGTCACAAGCAGAGCCTTGTCATATTCGTGATTCCGCGCCAGAGCGTCGGCTTTTAAAAGAATCAGCGCCGGCGACAAATCCATCTGCCGGTCGGCGGTTACTTTCCGTATTGTCGCCAGAACATCCTGCCACTTGCCGGCCCGGCCGTCTTCAATTATGGAAGGCGCCAGCTCGTTTTCATAGCCGGGTTTTGCTATGGCCAGACAGGGAAAGGGGGGCAGAAAATATTGCATCGGCGCCGATATGGTCGGCGGAGTATTAAAATCAACAAAAAAATCACGCCATCGGCCTTTAAATGACGAACCGACAAACCGACCGGCTGTTGCGGAGTCAATTTTTCGACGCGACACGTCCGACAAAGTATCAACAACAGCGGGTCGGCTGTTAGGTCCGGCAGCGGAGACGGTTGGCTGACTTTCTAAAGGCGGGCTCTCCGCCGGCGCCTTATCGACAACTTCCTCCTGCGTTGCCGTTACCGGCTCTTCCCAAATTATGTTCAGAACAAGAGACGAAGAAGACGCCGGGACATCGACGCCGTTTTGCCGCGCCGGCCGATGCAGCGAAAAAGACGAATCTACCCGCCAAGGCGCCCGCCTGAGGAAAAAAGAAAGCATTACTTCAGTGCCGCTGCTTTCGCGGTCGACTTTTACAATCGTGCCGTCTTCCGGCACATCCCGCAGCAAGGGATCAAATGCCACGTTTCGCAAAAGCAGATCAACGCGTTGTCCCGATGTTTTTAACCGATAGACCGGCAGCCTGGAAAATTCCAAAAAGATTCGGCTACGTTGCGGACCGTCTTCTATTTTGACCATTTTCCGCAAGACCGCTTTTTCAGCGGCACCGGCATCAACGGCGGTCAAGAACGCCAAAAGCAGAACAAGTATATTTCCCCAACGCATCCTATTTATATTATCCTCGAAAAAATCAAAATTGAACTCTCCATCGAAAGTCCATAATCACCGGCCGGGAATAGCCGGCTGAAATTGACACAACCAGGACAACTTCATTCCATGCCGTGTGCCGAAAATTTATTGCAAAACGTGTTCCAAACGCGATCACCATAATAAATCCTCAGCTGGAGGCGATTAATTATCATTGCAATTTCAGCCAGTTATACCGCACAACAACTGCCGGCCGCACAAGGATATTAAATGGTCCATTATTTTACAAAAAAGAATTGGTCATTTTTTTGACACATATCTTTCATTGTTCTTGTTTTTTTGTTTAATTTTCTGCGGAATTCGCCGATATATATGTATTCACCCTGTCTGGTTTATTTTTTGCACTGAGATATAATCGCGGGTGATCCAGTCATAACTCTACGGCAAAAACAAAGCGTTATTTTGCCGGAAAACAGGCAAGCGGTTCACGAGACTCCGACAAAAAATATTTTATATATAGGCACGACCTTTAAAGAAAGGGGGTAAAAGGGATGGCTGAACTTGCAAAACAAGCTGATCAAGCTATGGAATCCATACCGGAAAGGGATGGAAAATATCTTACCTTCGCGTTGGCTGATGAAGAATACGGCATCAGCATTTTGAAGATTAAGGAAATTATCGGCATGATGCCTATTACCTCCGTCCCGCAGACGCCGGATTTTGTAAAAGGGGTCATTAACCTGCGGGGCAAGGTAATACCTGTTGTGGACCTGCGGGTCCGCTTCGGGATGGAATCAGCCGACTATACCGAGAGGACTTGTATTATTGTCGTGGAGATAGCAGGTCAGTCCAACGATATTCTCATGGGTTGCGTAGTTGATGCGGTTTCCGAGGTGCTGAACATAAAAGCCGAAGAAACCGAAGATTCACCCAAATTCGGCGGCAAGTTAAAAACTGATTACATTCTTGGCATGGCCAAAATGGAAGGCGGCGTAAAAATTCTGCTTGATATTGACGAAGTGCTGAGCGCGGCGGAAGTCGCCTTTCTGGAAGAAACCGCGGACTGATCCGCATGCCCGGACTCTTCTTATGTCGGACGGCCTGATCACGGCAAGATCCGCTGCCTGTGACCGCTTACAAATATCCTGCCGAAGGGCGCTACTGATGAAGGAGTAACTCATGAATCTGAAAAATATGACCATAGGCAGAAAAATCACTCTCGGCTTCGGGCTTGTCTTAATCTCGTTGGCTATACTTACAGCCAAAAGTTTTTTAGAAGTCAGCCGGCTGGTTGACAAGACCGATAACGTCATCGAAGGCCGGCATATAGTCGACACCATTACCCAAAGAGAAATAGATCTCCTGACGTGGGTTAATAATGTAAACTCCTTACTTGTCGATGATCAAGTCACGGATCTCAATGTTGAAGTCGATGATCATAAATGCCGTCTTGGCAAATGGCTCTATGGGGAGGACCGGCGGCTGGCGGAACAGCGCATGCCGGACCTTGCTCCCTTGCTCAAAAAACTTGAGGCTCGGCACGAAAGACTTCATGAGTCAGCCGTTAAAATCGGCAAACTGTACCAGCAGACGGATGTGGAGTTAGGCGGCTTCCTTCGGGAAAAAAAGGCCGAGATCCTCGCCTGGACGCAGCATATTAAAAATATTTTTTCAGAGGCCGCCCCGCAGGAAACCGCGCTGGCCGGTGATCCCGACAGCGCCCTCGACAAATGGATAAACTCCTCGAAAACGGCAGCCTTGGGGCAAAACCATCCGGAATTTGCCGCCCTGTTGAACGATCTCAAACTTTCCCTCCGACAACTCCACGAAAGCAGCGGCAAATTAAACGAACTTCTGGCGGGAGGAGATCGAGAAACAGCCTATAATTTTTGGATAAACGCAGCAGAACAAAATACCGGCCGGACCATGGACGCACTAGACAAGGTAATCAACCGGCAGGACAATCAAGTACGGGGAATGCTGACGGCAAAAGAAATTTTCGCGCAAGAAACATTACCAACCCTGCACACTATCCGAGGACTCTTACAGGATATCCGCCAGGCAGCAAAGAACAATATTATATCCGAAAACAACCTGCTTGCTTCAGGTCAAGCCACCCAGCGTAATATTCTTATTACCGGCGCTCTGGCTTTTGTCCTGGGGCTGATGCTGGCCTATTTTATTGCCAGGGGAATCAGCGGCAAATTTTATGCCTTTGCAAAAAACATCGATGAAGGCGCCGAGCAGGTCTCCGCCGGCGCCGAGCAGGTCTCCGCCGCCAGCCAATCGTTGGCGCAGGGATCGGTCGAGCAGGCGGCCTCCATCGAAAAAACCGTTGCCGCCATGGAAGAGATGTCTTCCATGACCAAACAAAATGCAAATAACGCCGGTCAAGCCAACAGACTTATGGCCGAAACGAACCGGATAGTCGAGACCGCCGGTGATTCCATGTCCAGACTTACCTCGTCAATGGAGGATATTTCCTCGGCAAGTAAAAAGACCTCCAAGATCGTCAAGACCATTGATGAAATCGCTTTTCAGACAAATCTTCTGGCCTTGAATGCGGCTGTTGAGGCGGCACGCGCTGGTGAAGCCGGCGCCGGTTTTGCCGTGGTGGCGGATGAGGTGCGAAATCTGGCGATCAGGGCCGCCGAGGCCGCGAAAGAAACTTCAGTTATGATCGAGGGTACCGTCCAGAAAGTCAAAGACGGTTCAACACTGGTGACCGATACCAACGAGGTCTTCAATAAAGTGGCGGACAGTTCCAACAAAATAGGAGCGTTGGTCGCTGAAATCGCGGCCGCCTCCGATGACCAGAATCAAGGCATTGAACAGGTGAACATCTCCGTCGATGATACCAACAAGATAACGCAACAAAATGCCGCAAACTCGGAGCAATCGGCAGCGGCGGCGGAAGAATTAAGCGCCCAGGCCGAACAAATGAAAGCCATGGCGAAACAGCTGGTTGTTATGATCGGAGAAGGCGACAAAGCCGCCGTCCGGCAGGGTAAAAATTTCACGCCGCACTTCCGGAAAGAATCAAAATCGCGCCGGCGGACGCCGCCCACGCCCAAAAGACTGCCGGTCGGGCCCCCGACCGAACCCGCCGCCGCCAAAAAAGCGACCGTGAATATGGCGGGCGGCCGCCAGAAGGCATTAAAACCCGAGGAATTAATCCCCTTTGATGACCAGGATCTTAAGGACTTCTAATTATGAAAAAAACGGAAGAGATAAACAATCAGTCTTTGTCCCTTGATGACATAGCATCGCATCTGATTCAGCTTGAACCGGATGACTCGACCGGGATGAATCTCTTGCTTGAATCACTGAAAATCATGGCGGCGAACGAACTATATCCGTCATCATGCCGCGAAAGCCTCAATACCGCCGTGCAACACATGGAACCGCTTATCGACGGCGAGGTTTCCGAATCGCAGACAATCATCACTGAAGTAGGCAACCTTATTGAAAGTGCCATGGCCGCGTTAGATGAAAACGATATGAAACAAACTCCCGCCGCCGAAGACCAGCCTCCCGGGAAGGATACGGCATCACCTGCCGGCGTTGCGGCTGAAAACAACGGCGATTCCCAACTGAACTATCTGCCCGAGGATGCCGATCTCGAGTTGCTGGG
>CAYWUR010000116.1:0-6213 GCA_964460745.1 uncultured Desulfobulbia bacterium
TTGTGTCCTGCTGAATTGCCAAATTGATTGTGGTCACCTACTGTTAAAGTAGGAAAGGAGAGTGAGAATGTTTAATGTGGGAGATATGGCGGTTTATCCTGCTCATGGTGTAGGGGTCATTGAGTCAATTGAACATCGGCAGAGTGGTGATGCGGAGCAGGCTTTTTACGTTATGAAAATTTTGAATAACAACATGCTGATCATGATTCCCACGACCAATAGCAAAAATGTAGGTCTGCGCAACATTATTTCACCTGATGAAGTTGAGCAGGTCTATCATATCCTGAAAGAAAAGGATGTGGAAATAGGCGCCCAGACATGGAACCGGCGTTATAGAGAGTATATGGAAAAGATCAAAACCGGTTCGGTTTTTGAGGTGGCGTCGGTATTGAGGGATCTTTATCTGTTGCAGGAAGACAAAGACCTTTCCTACGGGGAAAGGAAGATGATGGATACCGCTAAAAACCTGTTGATTAAGGAAATATCCATTGCCAATAAAGTTGATGAAATGCAGGTGGAAAAACAGATCGAAAATATTTTTACTGAAATGTGATGTGTTTTCCGCTTGAGCAGTGGCCGTGGTAATTGAAGAATTCGGCGCCTAAATTAGTATCTGAAAAGTCCGGTCCGGCTTTCATCAATGGTTTACCGGTGGACAATGAAGTCCGTGGCGCAAGCTACCGGTTTGTGGTGGAAGAGGAGGGGGGCGGTCAACGCCTGGATTTATTCCTTTCCCGTCATATCAGTGAAATAACCAGATCCGCGCTGGGTCATCTCATTCATGCCGGTTTGGTCGTTGTCAATGGTCGGAATAGAAAGGCGGGATATCGGGTAAAGACTAATGATGATATCAACGTCCGCGTTCCTGAGTCAGCACCTGCGACAATAATACCGGAGAGGGTTTTTTTTGAAATAATCCATGAGGATGACGATCTCCTTGTCATCTCCAAGCCGCCCGACGTGGTGGTGCATCCTGCCTGTGGCCATCAGACCGGTACTTTAGTTCATGGCCTTTTATTCCACTGTCATAACCTGTCCGGCATAAGCGGCGAACAGCGCCCCGGTATAGTTCACCGACTGGACAAGGATACCTCCGGGGTAATGGTGGTCACTAAAAACGACCGGGCTCACAAGATGTTGGTTGACCAGTTTAAGGAAAGAAAAATTGAGAAGGTCTATCTTGCTCTTCTCGAAGGTCGACTACAGGCCGGGGAGGGCCGCATTGCTCTGCCTATCGGCCGGCATCCGGTTAAGCGCAAAAAAATGGCCGTCGAAGGGCGTGGTAGCCGCGATGCTGCCACATCATGGAAAGTTGTTGAGGAATTCCCAGGTGTTACTTATGTGGAGTTACGGCCGTCAACCGGTCGGACTCATCAACTGCGGGTCCACATGGCCTTCAAGGGCCATCCGGTTCTGGGCGACGACTTATACGGCGGGAAAAAGAGAGGACCTGGCGCATTAAAAATAAAAAGACAATGCCTGCACGCGTATCGGCTATCATTTGATCACCCGAATACTGGAAAACGTCTTACTTTTACCGCCCCGCTATGGCCGGATATGGAAGAAATTCTGGCGCAACTCCGCGACGGCAAGGAATTTTGAAGGGAAATTCTCCGACAGCGCCGTCAGCGACAACGTAATTGACTCGAGGTATAATCTTCACTTACGCGACAGTTATTTATGGCAATGGCTCTCGTATGAAAATAGGTCTTACAGGCGGGATGGGGTCTGGAAAGAGTTCCGTCGCTTCTTTTTTACGGGCGAAAAAAGTCGGCGTATATATAGATGCCGATCAGGTGTGTCTTGAACTGACGCAGCCTGGAGCTCTTGGCTGGCAGGCCCTCAAACAGAGCATTGCCCCGTTTTTTTTTGACCGGGACAATACCATAAGAAGACCCTTGTTGCGCAAGGCAATTTTTCAGGACCACGAATTGCGTGCCCTAGTTGACCGTCTGCTGCATCCCCTAGCGCGGGCGGCGATCATGCAGATGATTGGTGGGGATGAAAAGCCGGTTGCTTCTCGTTTGGTATTTATTGAGGCACCGCTTCTTTTTGAGGCGTGCTGGGAAAAAGATTTTGATAAAATAATCGTTGTCTTTGCCGATTATGATAGATGCCTCGAACGGTTGCGGAAAAGAGACGGTATCACCGTTCAGGAAGCGCGGATGGCCTTGGCCGCTCAGTGGCCTTTGGCTGATAAGGTTATGCGCGCGGACCATGTGGTTGACAACAGCGGCTCTTGGGCCGATACCTGTCTACAGTTACATCATCTCACCGGTCTTTTGTTGAATTGAACGCTTGATGGCGTCGTAACGGTAAAAAAAACTTGACAGTTGAAGAGTTGGTAAATTACACTTTGTCACACAAAGTGATGGGTTAGTAACCTAATTTAGGTTGGATTTTTTACGAATGCATCAAAAACTATAGATGGATTGTTCTTCCCTCCTCTTTGCTATAACAGGTCGAAATATTCAAATTTTAATAAATCTAGCGTAGTCACTTTATCAGAGAAACTCTTGTTAATATTCCCGTTTCCTCATCTTTCACCGTTGCGTGATGTCGTCTTGCATACCGAAATATAAAAGACTCGCGTCCGGAAGACCTCGCCTTGCAATTTGCTGCCATTATTTTTGGGAGGAAGCCTGCGTGGGGTAAACGGCGGTAAACAGAGACGGTTGCAAGGATAATATTGTCGTAATCTTATATGGCTGTCAGCGGCCTGTCGTAGAATAGCGGTTTATTGCGGCCGGCAGCGGCGTGTATGTGTGCGTCGTTATTCTCTCGCATCTGCACCGGCAGTGAAGCGGCGCTGTCTACCGCCCACGGCATATCTGGATTTCGCGGACTCGCTTACCTGCATGTGATTTTTTTGTTTAGCCATCCCAGGAGGGAGGAAGGTACGACTATATACCGGGGAAGATGCAATAATCTGAAAAAAAGAAGGAGAGGTCATTGAATGAACTTAGCGGAACTTAAATTAAAAAAAATTAACGAGCTGACCAAGCTGGCCAATGAATGCAAGATAGAAGGGGTCAGCACCATGCGGAAGCAGGAGCTGATTTTCGCCATCCTGCAAGCCAAGGCCAAGGCAGCCAAGTCTGAAAAAAATGGTGAAGTGCGGGGCAGTGGTGTATTGGAGATTCTGCCGGACGGTTTCGGCTTTTTGCGGGCGCCGGATTATAATTATCTGCCGGGGCCTGATGATATATACGTGTCTCCATCTCAGATCCGGAGGCTGAGCCTTCGGACAGGTGATACGGTGGAAGGCATTGTCCGTTCACCCAAGGAGGGTGAACGCTATTTCGCTTTGCTCAAGGTGGAAAGCATAAATTTTGAACCACCCGACTATGCGAAAAACAAGACGCTTTTTGTCAATCTTACCCCTCTCCACCCCAATGAACGTATTAACCTGGAACTGCGCCCCGATAATTATTCCATGCGGATTATGGACCTTATCTCGCCCATCGGCAAGGGCCAGAGAGGATTAATTGTGGCGCCTCCCCGGACCGGTAAGACCGTCCTCATCCAAAAGATTGCCAACAGCATAGTCAAAAACCATAAAGAAATCACTTTGATAGTGTTGCTCATTGATGAGCGGCCCGAGGAAGTGACCGACATGGCCAGAAACGTCGATGCCGAGGTGGTGAGCTCTACCTTTGATGAAATGCCGCAGCGGCATATTCAGGTGGCGGAGATGGTCATCGAGAAGGCCAGGCGGCTTGTGGAGCATAAAAGGGATGTGGTGATTCTGCTGGACAGCATTACCAGGTTGGCGCGTGCTTATAATACGGTAACACCATCAAGCGGCAGGATTTTGTCGGGCGGCGTTGAGGCCACGGCGCTCCATCGGCCCAAGAGATTTTTCGGCGCGGCGCGAAATGTGGAAGAGGGCGGCAGTCTGACTATTATTGCCTCGGCCCTGGTTGAAACCGGCAGCCGCATGGATGATGTTATTTTTGAGGAGTTCAAGGGAACGGGGAATATGGAAATAGTTCTTGACAGGAAGATGGCGGAGAAGAGGATTTTCCCGGCCATCGATATCAACCGTTCCGGCACCAGAAAGGAAGAACTGCTTATGAGTAAGGAGGATCTTAACCGGGTATGGATACTCCGCAAAATTCTCTCATCCCTTAATCCTACCGATGTCATGGAATTTCTCCTGGACAAGATGAAACAAACAAAGACAAATGTCGACTTCTTTCAATCTATGAATAGGTAATCGAATTCTATCTCGCCAATTTCTCCTTTTTGCTTGCATGATTTTTTCAAAAGCGACTCTGTCGCTGGTATTTTCTTGAAAAAAAAATAACAGCGTATATAATATAGCGTTTATTTTGTAAGCGATTGCATGATGCGGCATACGGAGTCTCCCGCAGTCTCGTTTAGCTGCGAGCAGATCTCTTTGTCGGCAGACGACCAGGCAATTCTTTCGGTTTATACGAATATATTAATTTTATTGGTGGAGGGATATTACGATGAAAAAGGGCATTCACCCGAAGTACCATAAAATAAAAGCGAAATGCGCATGCGGCAATGAGATCGAGCTTGGTTCGGTTAACAAAGAGATGAGAGTTGAAATATGCTCCGCCTGCCATCCGTTTTTTACCGGTAAGCAGAGATTGGTCGATTCGGCCGGCCGGGTAGAAAAATTCATGAAAAAATATGCTAAATATATGGCAAAAGATTCTTCTTCCTCTTGAAAAAGTACCCTGGAAGCCTGTCGGAGGATTGCCGTTTACTGCGGCCGGCTGCAAATTACGGGTACCGCCGTCGGCGGAATCAAAATCTCCTCAACGGTAACTCTACCGGCCTCGCCGCCTTGTCTCCCCGACAATTTCACCCGGTCTCGTCACAGAGCCTATTCTTTGATAGGCTCCCAGCCTTTTATCTTTGGTACAGGCAATAGCTCATGTTCGCAAAATTTGAAGATCTTGAAGAAAAACTTTCGATGCTTGAAGGTAAACTGTCGGATCCTGCCTTGATAAGCAACCAGGCGAAGTATCGGGATGTGGCCAGGGAACATGCCCATGTTACCAAACTTTATGATCTATACAGCCGGTACAAGAAATTGGGCCGACAACTTGTGGAAAATCGGGAATTGCTGCGGAATGAAAATGATGCGGAGTTGGTGGAGCTTATCCGCAGTGAAATTCTTGAACTGACCGATGAGACGGCCCGACTTGAAAGGGATATGAAAGTGTTTTTGCTGCCTAAGGATCCCAATGATGACAAAAATATTTTTCTGGAAATAAGGGCGGGAACCGGTGGTGATGAAGCAGCGCTTTTTGTGGGCGATTTGTTCAAGATGTATGCAAAGTATGCGGAACTTAAGGGCTGGAAAATTGAGGTTATGAGCAGTAATCCTATCGGCATCGGTGGGTTCAAGGAGATTATTGCCTTGATCAGTGGCGAACGGGTTTATAGTAAACTTAAATATGAACGGGGAGTTCACCGTGTCCAGAGGGTGCCGGAGACCGAAACGCAGGGCCGAGTCCATACCTCGGCCGTCACCGTGGCGGTAATACCTGAGGTCGAAGATGTTGAATTAGTCATTGATCCTAAGGAGTTGCGTGTTGATGTGTTTCGTTCCTCAGGGCCGGGTGGGCAGAGTGTTAATAAAACCGAGTCGGCCATTCGTATCACTCATCTCCCTACCGGCCTGGTAGTGTCCTGCCAGGATGAAAAATCACAGCACAAGAACAAGGCCAAGGGCATGAAGGTTTTGCGGGCAAGGCTTCTTGACAGGATGGAACAGGATAGACACGATAAGATATCCGAGGACCGGAAAAGTCAGGTCGGCACCGGAGACCGCAGTGAACGGATAAGAACATATAATTTCCCGCAGGGCCGGGTAACCGATCATCGCATCAATCTGACCATATATAAATTAGACTCCATTCTGCTGGGGCGCATGGATGAGATCATTGAGCCGCTCATCGTCCATTATGAGACCGAGGCGCTTAAAGCTATCCGGTAAGATTCTGCCGGATGAGGTCCGTCGGTTTTATGCGTATTAAAGAGTTATATAACGATGCGGTTCAACGTCTGCGGGCCGCGGCCATTCATGATGCGGAAATAGAAACGGCGGTTCTGCTCGGCCATCTCCTCAAAATGAATTGGGTGCAGTTGTTTTTTTTTTGTGACCAATCGGTTTCTCCATCCGTGATTGCAATTTTTGAAGATTATCTGTGCAGAAAACTTGCCCGTGAGCCG
>CAYWUR010000117.1:0-6209 GCA_964460745.1 uncultured Desulfobulbia bacterium
GATGATAGCAATCTGTAGTAAATGCCACAGCAAGTCATATGCGCGGGCTAATCTGGCTAATGCCGACAGCATGATAAAAGAGGCGGACCGGCTCATGGCCGAGGCGATTGAAATTGTCGCCGATTTATACGGCCGCGGGATTATTAAACCCGAACCGGGTAAGGCGGCCTATCCCGATATATTCACCTTTTATGATGCCACGACTCCTATTGAGCAAACGCTGTACGTCATGTTTCTTGAACACCGGATGCGGGCCTTCCAGGGGGCTTTTCATATGAATCCGGATTATGTAACCTGGTATGGATTGGCTGAAATGAAAAAAGATCTGGTGGAAATTAAAGATGATGCCGGCAAGATGATAAGGGAGAGCGCCCGACATTAACATGCCTTGGCATGAGACGAAAGTCCGAAAAATAAACAGGCAGGGTCGATTCATCTGACCCTGCCTGTTGTTTTTTAACCCCAGAGGCGTAGTCTCCCGTAAGTGGTCATAGGGTGGTGCGTGGTGCGGACAGATTCGTGCCCTGTGATCATTTACGTTCTTTTTCTCTTAATTTGGCCTGTAGTAGAGCTCCAAGTGTTCCGCTGCCGCCGGCCGTCGGTTTCTTGCCGGCCTTGAGGTATTGCCGGTAATCATCGGACGGGTTTGTCTCTTCTTCCTTGCTGTCGGCCAGGGCGAGGGATATTCGTTTTTTCTCCTCGTCTATCCCCTCGATGCGGATATCAATGGCCGCCCCTTCCGCGAGAACCTCTTTGGGATGATTTATGCGTTGTCCTCCCCCGAGCTTCGAGATATGGAGGAGGCCGTCAATCCCGGGCTCCAGGGAAACGAAGGCGCCGAATTTGGCAAGCCTGACAACCTTGCCGCTGTGGCATGACCCGACGGGATATCTGGCCGCCGGATTTTCCCAGGGGTCGGCAAGTGTTCTTTTCATGCTCAGCGATATACGGTCCTTCTCCCAGTCCAGCTTCAGGACGAGAACTTCCACGCCCTGACCGACTGTCAAGAACTCATGAATATCTTCGATGCGGCCCCAGCCGATTTCCGAAATCGGTATTAGTCCGTCAACGCCGCCGATATCGACAAAGGCGCCGAAATCACGGATGGAGGTGACCTTACCCGTTACGGTCATCCCTTCCCGCAGGGTTTGCTGTAGGGCTTTTTTCTGTTGACGGCGTTCTTCTTCCTGTACCGCGCGGGCGGAAAGGATGATATTGCGGCCATTTTCACTGAACTCAATGATTTTAAATGAGAGCTGCTGTTCGATATATGAGGCGGTGTCTTCGATGCGGCGTAATCCCATCTGGGAGTAAGGACAGAAGGCCCGCTGGCTGCCGGCGATCTTGATCTTAAAGCCGCCCTTGATTTCCTCTTCAACAGAACCGGCGACTGGGATGCCGCTGCGGAAGGCCTCCTGTAGATGGGCCTGCGATACCTGACTCGCGCCCACCCTGGTGGTAAAAAGCATTTCATTACCGGCATCCGATAGAAAATAGACCTGGATGGTGTCTCCCACATGGTGAGAAAGGTTGCCTTCTTCATCCAGCAATTCGTCTCTGGCTATATATCCTTCGCTCTTGCCTCCTACATTCAGAAAGATATATTCCTTAGATGTGCCGACTATCTCCGCCTCTATTTTCTGGCCCGGTGATAGTTGTTTTTTTTCGGTAGCGGCCGGGTCGAACAGGTCGGCGAAGCTTTCCTGTGTTTCTTGCGTGCCGGTATTTTCGCCATTATTTTTTTCTTCCTCGATCATAATTCTCCCGCCTCGATAATTAATGTATTCGTGTGTATTCGTGAAAAGTACGGTCTGGACTTTTTGCGACGCCATCAATAATTCCGGTTCGATATTTCCGCCGTGATGGGTTCCCCTACCGTAATTCTTTCAACCGTCAATGCCGAGCAGTCCAGTATACAGAATCCCGGTGATTCGTCCTTGCCCAGCAGCTCGCCGGCATTTATCAGTAATGTTTTATCAGTTTTTTCCGTATGATAATGATGATTGTGGCCGCAACAGACAACGTCGAATAATCCCCGAGTCACCATGCCCCTGGCCATTTCCGGGTAATGTGTAAAGGCGAGACGCCGGCCGCCGGCTTCAATGACCCCGAAAGGCCCGTGCAGGGTAATGCTGGGAAAAATGGTCCCGCAGCGCTGCGAGATAAGATGTTGGTCGCCGGGGTTGTTGCCGTAAATCAGATGCACCGCCCCGCCGAATTTCGCCAGTTCCGGCAGCATGAAGGGAGAGATTAAATCGCCGCAATGGATAAGAAGAGCAGCACCCTTGGCGTTGCAGCAATCAACGGCGGCCCGCAGGTTGGGGATGTTGTCATGACTATCGGATAATATGCCGATTTTCATAATGCGGCCTGTTGATTGTTCAGGATCTTGCGTAGTGCCGACATGCAGAAATTATTGCTTTTTTCGTCTTTTAACGACAAGCGGAAAAAACGGTCGTCAAGACCGGCGAAATTTTCACAATTTCTGGCCATGATCCGATATTCCAGCAGTTTTTCTCTGAGCCGGGCGGCGCGGATATTTCCGGCAAGGCGGCAGAGAATAAAATTAGCCGCCGCCGGGAAAACCTGGACGTCCGGCAATGCCGTCAGCTCCGCCGTAAAGGCGGGCCGGTATTTTTCAAGATAGCTGACGACATCTGCAACATATTGATCAGAAGATTGCAGGAGATATTCGCCGGCGATCTGGGCCAGCCGATTGACGCCCCACGGCTTGACGCGTTCCTTCAGTCGGGCTATAAATCGTGTCGATGCCGCCAGAAATCCCAGACGCAAGCCGGGTATACCATAAATTTTGGAAAATGACAGCAAGACAACAAGATTTTCCGGCATGGTACGGCGCAGCAGGGAGGGCTCCCTGGTAAAAGGCAGGTAGGATTCATCAACTAGAAAGATGGAATCCTGGTGGCGTTCGGCAAACCGGAGGATTTCGTCGTTGGGGGTCAGGACACTGGTCGGATTGTTGGGGTTGCAGATAAAGACCAATTCGCCGCCCCTTATGGTTCGGGCCAGGCGTTGCAGGTCGAGTCGGAAGTCCTCCGCCGGCCGCAGGTTGAAAGATTCCGGTTTAAGCCCCGCCCAGGTACAGGCGACATAATAATCGGCATAGGTGGGGTTGACTATAACGGCGCGGTTCAGGCCGGTGACCGTCGGCACCGCATAGATAAATTCGGTGGTCCCGTTTCCCGCCAGAACCTGCTCGCTGCCGAGACCGTATTGTCGCGCAAAAAGTTCGCGCAGGGTCAGGCTGTCGGGTTCCGGCAGGTAACCGATTTCCGCGAGGCGGGTAATCAGAAAATCCTGTAGCCCGGGGGCGGTTCCCAAAGGGCTCAGGTTACTGCTCATGTCAAGAATATCCGGAGGTCGGCAACCCAACTTTCCGGCGACGACTACGATATTACCGCCATGCGCTGTTATATTACCGTCGATTCCCTTTGTCATTTTGTTCCCGTCACCTCCTGCTGCGTACTGCCAGGGATAAGTATTTGTCGTTCTCGGCGAACATCAGCCGTTTTTGTACCAGGTCCCGCAGGAAAGTCGCCAGTTGTCTTTCGCTTGTGTCGTTGAATCTCTCCCGCAGTTCGCGGTACTCTCTGGGGTTTGTACAATAAAGGTAGATCTCTCTGGATTTACCGCGCAGGCGGTGATGCAGTGCCCGGGGCTTGACGTGGCAAGGCCTCTCCTGCCTGATAATAAGAAAGGCGCCGCCGTCACGGTAGGAAAGGGGCGGGTTGTTAAGGGCATCCACCCCGCGTTGCCGGTGAAAATCATGCCAGGCCTTCACTTTATCCACGACCGGCTTCCAGAGCTTTTTCTGCCGGGCGCGGCCTACTTTGTAATCCTTCACCAGCAGAAGCAATTTGTCAAGCAGAGGTTTGGGGAAGAGGGCGCTGCTGCGCGGATGGCGCACAATGGCTGTAACCCCGAAGTCCTGGGGGCGCCGGTCGACCGGGCTGCCGTGTCCCAGGAAGAAAGTGGCGATGGCAAGAGGATTAAAAGGCATGACAAATTCAAGGTTTTTTAAGGTTTCTTCCACCTCGGCCGCATTACTGCCCGGAAATTCGGTGATCAGATTGCCTTCCAGTTTAATGGTCGCTTCCTGGGCGGCTCTTAACATCGCTATGTTGTCGATAGTGGTAACGCCTTTGTTCATTCTGTTCAACAGACTGTTGCTTAAAGCCTCGATCCCGACCTGGGCGGTTGTCAGGCCGCCGCGCCGGTACGTTGCCATCAGATTGTGTCTGCCCTTGTATTCGGTAATTGCCCTGATCTCGCCGAAAAAACGAAAATTTCGGTCCAGATCGGCAATCTGCTCGAAAAAAATTAATGAATCCCCAGGCGGCAGAACATTGTCGGTAAAGGCAAAGTCCAGGCTGCCATATTTTTTCGATAGGGTCAGCACCTCGTTTTTAACCTGTTCGGCCTTTTTAAAGCGATAACCCCGCCATTGCAGATTGAGATTGCAGAAGGCGCATTTTCCCCACCAGCAGCCCCGTGAAAATTCAATCGGCAGCTCCGGGATAAAAGTCTCATCTCTAAACCGGTATTTCTGCTCCCGCAGATAATCGCTGAAATCAGGAATCGGCAGCTGTTTCAGGTTATTAAGCCGGCAACAGCCCGGATCGGCGGGCAGAGTAGGGTGGGCGGCGTTTTTTTGTGACAGGATGCCGCTGTTTATCAATTCTTTTTTTCCGCCGGTTATGAATTCGCAAAGATGCAACAGCGGCTTTTCTCCCTCGCCGTTGATTACATAATCAATGGCCGGGAAATTACGGAGAAGGGAGAGCCCGGTATCGCCGGCGCAGGAAGAACCGCCAAAGACTATCGGCAGGTGTGGAAATATTGTTTTCAGACGGCGGGCGGCGGTAAGCGAAGACAGAAGCTGGTTGAAGCAGACCGAAAAGCCGATAAGGCTATAGCGGCTCCAGTCCTGGGCGTGAAGCCAGGAATCAAGTTGTTTTCCCAGGGTATCAACAAGCTGGTCAAAAGCGATCGGCGTCGGCCGGGGCGATGCCTTGCCGGCTTTACGGACGGCCTTTTCCACCAGCGTCCGCGCCTCTTCTTTTTTTTCAGGAAAAAGCAGTGCGGCGTAGCAGGCTTCACTTGCCCACATATCTTTTGAGAGCAGATGATAAAAGTCGGCGCCCAGTTCGTGGGCGACCGCGAGGTAGGGATGCAGGGTATCGACCTTAAGCCGGCTGAGATTTTTTTCCAGATAGGCCTTAAGGCAGGCAAGTTGTAAAGACGGCCGGTTAAAAATGGCCCAAGGCATGGCAACCAGGGCTATGCGTCGGTCAGAGCAATCAGCAGGCATAGGTATATTTGATGAACAGTAGAGTAGTAATAATTCACCAGTGCCTTAGATTTGTTCGTTTCGGCCCCCGAGTCTGTACTTCCTGTACGTGAGGGGGCCGAAAGGGGCAAAGATAAGGTGCTGGTGAATTATTACTACTGTTTAATTATTTCCGTGCCGCCCGGCGGAGTAAAGTCAAACATACCGACATTTATGCTTTGCTTGCCTTTGCCGTTTCGGTCAACAACGCAGCTGGTTCCGGTGTTTTCAAAAAAAAGATCGGTGACCGTGTCGAAATGGTCCACAATCCGCAGCCTGGCGATCAGGAAGTTGTCTTTGGATATCCAGACGTACAGATGGTCGATCTGAGGGTGGGAAATTTTTGGAATAAGCTTGATCACGTAAGCGTCGGGCGCCGTGCTTTTTTCTTCGATTACCTCACTGTCGGCCGGCAGTACTGTAAAGTTTTGCAATATTTTGCCGGTGCCGGCAAAGAATGAATAGGTAACATCGGATTGCAGGTATTCCCTGGCCGAAGTGACGATCATCTGGCGTAAATTTTCAAAATACATGCTGATGGTTTTGCCGTCGCTGATCAGAACCTGCCGGTCCGGGGTCGAGTAATCCCAACGCATATGTCCCGGTTTCATAAAAATCAGGGTGCCGGCTCCCTGTCGTTTGCGGCGGTTTATGTTCATGACTGTTACCTGTCTGAAGTCGGTAGCGATGCAGGTTGTTTTGTCATAGACCGCCTGGAGCCGGGATGCCGCCTCCGTCGCGCTGAGATCGGCATCCGCCGAAACCGTCTCGGGCCATATGCCGTTTATGATGGGCAGCGCGATAATGAATACTATTACAAGTCTCTGGATATGTTTTTGAATCATTTTTATACCTTAAT
>CAYWUR010000118.1:0-6194 GCA_964460745.1 uncultured Desulfobulbia bacterium
GGGGGGGGGGGGGGGGGCCGACGTAAGTAGTTTTTTGGCCGCCCGCTGGTTTTTCCGGATGCCGTACGGGGATGATATTGAAAAGGGCGTCGGCGGGGTTGTAAACACTTCGGGCGGCAATTTCTCTTTATCCGGCAGAAGATATTGAAGCTCCAGGCCCCGCGGCAGACCGCGGGCCGCCAGATCGGAATTGCTGAAATAGCTGTTGCACCTGGTATACTGGCCGAAAAAAAGGGCCTTATTGGCTGATTCGAAATTAAAGGCCAGACTCAGGGCTTTACGGACCAGACGATCGGCGAAAAGAGGCCGGCGGATATTAAAGACAAAGCCCTGCATGCCGGCGTTGTTCTTATGCGGCAGGGCCTCCTTGACTATGATTTTTTTGTCGAAATTGGGACCGGTCAAATCCCTTGCCCACTGTTTGGCGATATTGACAGACATAAAGTCAAAATCATGGGCCTTGAAGGCCTCGACGGAAACGATCTGATCCTTAAAATATTTGTAAGTAATGGTATTAAAGTTAAACATGAAACGCCGGGTGGGATGGTTGTTGCCCCAATAAGCCGGATTGCGCCGGTAGGTAATGGATTTACCGGGGTTGATCGCCGCGACGACATACGGACCGGAGCCGATGGGCGGCCGGAGCACTTCCCGGGCCGCCGAACCGTCAAAAGGATGCGCTGTGTAAAATTTGCTGGAAAGCACCGGCAGTTGGGCGGCGAGCATATGCAATTCACGGTTGACCGAGGCGAAATTGATCCGGACACGGTAGCGGTCGAGTATCTCGGCCCCGGTTATATCATGCAGATAACTCTGATAAAAGGGATGCGCCGCGTCGCTCTTTAAAGTGTCCAGCGAAAATTTGACATCCGCCGCCGTAACCGGAGTGCCGTCCGAAAAATGAGCCCGCCCATCAATTGTAAATGTTACCGAAAGACGGTCCGGCGCCAGGGAAATATCCTTGGCAATCAGGCCATACACCGCAAACGGTTCATCCAGACTCGGGACGGCCAGGGTCTCAAAGACCAGACTCTCGAGACCTTCAGGGGCCGAGCCCTTCAAGGTGAAAGGATTCATCTTATCGAAACTGCCGAGGGCGTGTAGTACCAGCCGGCCGCCCCGTTTTGCTTTTTCCGAGGTATAATCGAACCGCTTAAAGCCGGCCGGATATTTCAAGTGACCGTCAATACTCACGCCGTGGGCGGCCCACAACGGCGACCCGCCGACAAAGCAGGACATGATAACCGCTGCCGTCAACAATAATATAATTCCGTACCGACAATCCTTATCTCTCATCCGATCAACACCCCTCTCATTTATATCTGAAAATAATCCCCAAAGCGGAACCGATGGCGTTTGCCAGCACGGTAAGGATATCGATATCGTGCTCCGTAAAGGCCCCGTCAATCTTATTCAATAATTCTATAACCCCCGCCAATTGCCCGTTAACATGAAGCGGCACGGCTAATAGGGACGTGGTCTGAAAACCGACGTTTTCGTCGATCGTCTCATAAAAGCGCTCATCCAGTCTGACATTTTCCACTCTGGCAGGCGTCTGGTGGCGGCATACCCAACTGGACAGCCCTTTATCAATAGGAATACGTTTCTTCCTGAGAAAGTCCTTCTTGAGACCGGCGGGCATTGCAACCACCATCTCCCCCGCCTCTTTATCGATCAAGAGTATTGAACTTGCTTCACAACCCAGATGTTCATTGGTCATCTCAAGTATGCCCTCGATGACCCAGGGCCCTTGCCGGCTATTATGAAGCAGCATTGAAACGCGCAGCAAAAAAAACACCTCGGCCGCGGTCATTTTGTCCAGCAATGCCGGCGGCAACATCTGCGCCAATAATCCCCGGCACAGAATGGCTGGATCAATCACTCCCATATCCATCAATATATTACCAAGGTAACGGCCTGAAACATCCTGGTTCAACCAGGCCAGCAAATTTTTGCTGATCGCTGACAGAGAGCCGTCAACCGCCTTGCCGGCGCCGCTGTTTTCCAAACGCTGCCGGTTTAGAGCCTTGTCAAGCTGGCCGGCGGTTACAACGCCGAGATTCTTCAAAATTTCGCCAAGCCGTTGCCAATGTCCGCGATCATCCATAAATTGGCTGGAAAGATTGCTGACAATATTTTCCTGATATGGATTGCGACCATCGCCGAAAAAGGCCGTCAAATATCCATCCATACGGCCCAGGGCCTGAAGCCTGGGCAAGACAAACTCTTCATAAAAAACAAAAGTGCCATCCAGTATTTCCTGAACAGAGCTGAAAACTTGAATGCCCTTAGCCGCCAGATTCTCGGAGGCCTCGGCATCATAGCCCTCCTTAAATTCATCATACAGATCTTTAATACGGTTCAAATAATCCACGTCAGCCATCTGGGCTACCAAATCAGCCGTGGCTACCATCCGTGCCATGACTTCCTCAAGGTATGTGTCAAAGATGCCGGTCAAAGACGGTTCCTTATGAAAATCAGTCACCGAAATCATCAGCGGCGCCAACTCCACCGCCCGGGCGGACCAACCTTTATCCCGCAGATAACACCGGGCCAAATCGGCACTGCGTTTTACATGGCTGAAGGTATACTTGCCGCCGCGTCCCTCTTCGTCGTTTTTCTCCTTAATATAACCAGCGTCGTGAAAGAGAGCCGCGGCGATACCGACGCAGAAAATATCCGCCGATAGCGGCTGCTTCCGGTGGACCTTGTTCCAGCCGGCCGCCATGCGTGCCACGGCCAGAGCCACATCCAGGGCATGATCCAGGTTATGATAACCAACCTGACAGGCTTCATGCGTCGGCCATCGACCATTATAAAGGGCAACTACATCCCCGAAGAGAGCCGTAAAATGCTTGGGCGGCTTATAACTCCGCCGGGTGATCTCGCAGATCAGCTCAACAGCGGCACGCTGGGACTCGCGCAGATCAGGGGGCAATGTTGGTTTTTCCGGCATATATAATCCCTTCGTACATTATTATCTGAATCCCGTGACCACGGAACAACGCAGCAGATCGGACTTCTTACGACGCCATCAAAGTTTATTATCCTGCGGGCGCTCAGGTCAAACGAAAAATCACTTTATGTGAATATACTGAATTCCGAGTTGATAAATTAAACCGTTAAATGATAAAGTAAGGAGATACCTGTCGGCGGAAGGCGGCAAACGCTCACCATCCCGCGGCTTACCGTTTCAGGCTATGAACTCTGCACTATGGAACCGCAAGCCGATTGCCGGCACGATTCAGGAAATTAAAAGCGAGGCATCAAATGGGTAAGACCTTAGTTGAAAAAATTTTCGATGATAAATTGAAAGACACTCCTTCGCCGGGAAATATGGTTCTGGCCGTCGATGTCGTACTGTGCCATGAAATTACCACGCCGATAGCCATCACCGATCTCATGGATAAAGGGCTGGACCGGGTCTTTGACACGGATAAAATCAAAGCGGTAATCGACCATGTCACTCCTGCCAAGGATTCTAAAACCGCGACGCAAGGGAAAATCCTCAGAGACTGGGCCAAGCGTCATAATATAATAGATTTTTTCGATATAGGGAAAAACGGCGTCTGTCATGCCCTGTTTCCGGAAAAAGGTTTTATCCGGCCGGGTTACACGGTAATCATGGGTGATTCCCACACTTGCACCCATGGCGCTTTCGGCGCTTTTGCCGCCGGTGTCGGCACGACGGACCTTGAAGTCGGCATTCTGAAAGGTGTCTGCGCATTCAAACAACCCGAGACCATGCGTATAAATATTGTCGGCAACTTACCGGACGGGGTATATGCCAAGGACATTATACTTCGTATCATCAAAGAGCTGACGGTAAACGGCGCGACCAACAAGGTAATGGAATTTTGCGGACCGGTCGTCGACAAAATGTCAATGGAGGGCCGGATGACTCTCTGCAACATGGCCATAGAGGCCGGCGCCACCTGCGGCCTCTGCATGCCGGATCGAACAACCGCTGAATATCTCTGGCCATTTATAAAAAATGCGTATACCTCCGTGGAAGAAGCGGCCGCCGACTTTCAAAAATGGCACTCCGACCAGGATGCGCACTACACGGATGAATTAGTGCTTGATGTTACAGGGTTGTCTCCTCAAATTACTTACGGCTACAAACCAGACCAGGTCAAGGATGTGGCCGATATGGCGGGAACAGCCATCGACCAGGTATACATCGGCTCCTGCACCAACGGCCGTCTGGAAGATCTCCGGGAAGCCGCCCGCATCCTGAAGGGCCGGAAAATAGCTCCCGGCATACGCGGCATCCTCACACCGGCCACGCCGGCGGTTTACTCTCAGGCCCTGGCGGAAGGTATTATCAAAATTTTTATGGATGCCGGTTTCTGTGTCCTCAATCCCACCTGCGGCGCCTGCCTCGGCATGAGCAGCGGCGTCCTTGCCCCCGGCGAGGTCTGTGCGTCCACCACTAACCGCAACTTTAACGGCCGTATGGGCAAGGGCGGCATGGTACATTTAATGAGTCCGCTTACCGCGGCTGCCGCCGCGATAGCCGGCTGTATTACCGATCCCGGAAACTATTTATAGGAGACTGATAATGAAAGAATTCGGGGGTCCGGCAATTTTTCTGGACAGAGACGATATAAACACTGATGAAATTATCCCGGCAAAATATCTGACCGAGATTACCAAGACGGCCTTAAAGCCCTATATCCTGGAAGACCTGCAACTTACCGGCTTCAACCCTGATTCACCGGCCCTGCGCAATGCCGGCGTCATTGTCACCAGGAAAAATTTCGGCTGCGGCTCCTCAAGGGAACATGCGGTCTGGGTTCTCGAAGTTAATGACATCAATGTCGTCATTGCCGAAAGTTTCGCCAGAATATTCCGGCAGAATATGTTTAATTGCGGCTTGCTGGCCATAGAACTTGCCGGAAAGGATATCGACGCCCTGTCCAACCTGGACGGTGAAGTCCGTATTACGGTAGATATTGACAACGGCGAAATTACGGCCCGTAGCGCCGCCCATAAAAACGGCGGAGAATTGCACCTTGACTTTTCACTCGACCCCTTTGACAAGGAATTAATTATGGCCGGTGGCTGGCTGGCTTACGCAAACCAAAAATATTGATGGCGTCGTAAAAATTCCGATCTACTGCGTCGTGGCGGATCGCGAAATGCTCAACATACCATATGTATACTTCCGCTTTCGCGATACCTCCACTCCTGGGATATCGAAATTCTTACTTAGCCATCGGCTATATTTGTTTTGTTACGATTTAAAGCCCGGTTGCCGCCAACTGCTCTAAGATTTTTTTCTGTGCGGCACTGACTTTTTTGGGAATGTCAACGAAAATTTTGACAAGGAGATCTCCCCGCCTCCCTTTAGACCCGGCCCCTGACGGCAGGCCATGTCCCTTGAGACGCAACTTTGCCTGCTGCTGAATGCCGGCCGGCACCCGTACTTTCAACTGTTTTCCTCCCAGGGTAGGAACACCTGTGTCGCCTCCCAGACAAGCGACACTGAAGGGTATTCTCTTTTCCACGATAAGGTCATTGCCGGCCCTGGTAAAATTTCTGTGCGGCTGGACTTTTATAATAAGATACAAATCGCCGGGCGGCCCTCCCATACTGGAAGGAGCGCCTTTCCCATTTAGACGAAGCTTCTTGTCCGCCGTAATACCGGCCGGCACTTTGACCGACACGTTTTCCAAGCGCCCGCCACGTCTTAAAGAAATGGTTTTTGTTACGCCGGTTAAGACCTCTTCCAAGGTAACGGCAAGTTCATAACTGAGATCACCGCCCTTCACCTGCCGGGCCGTTCGACCGGGGCCGAAACCGGTGGTATAAGAAGGACCGCCCATGCCGCCGGCCTGACGAAAAAAAGAATCAAACGAGCCGCCACCTCTGCTCGTCGTACTTTTAAAGCCGCCGCCGCCGAACTGCCTGAGAATTTCATTAAGATCGAAACCCCTGAAAATATCTTCCTGGGAAAAGCGCTGCCGAAAACCACTGGAGCCATAGGTGTCGTATTCTTTCCGCTTCTTCTGGTCGGAAAGAACAGCGTAGGCTTCACTGATCTGCTTAAATTTCTCCTCAGCCGCCTTGTCGCCCTTGTTTCGGTCAGGATGGTATTTCAGGGCAAGCTTGCGATAAGCCTTTTTTATGTCACCGGCCGAGCTGTTTTTGGAGACGCCCAGCGTTTCATAGTAATCCATATCTATTTC
>CAYWUR010000119.1:0-6109 GCA_964460745.1 uncultured Desulfobulbia bacterium
AAGCCGTAAATGGTGAGCGACTCGATAAGAGCCAGACCGATAATCATGGTTACCGTGATTTTACCGGAGGCCTCGGGATTCCTGGCAACGCCGGAGCATGCACCGCCAACGGCGGTACCCATGCCGATACCGCAACCAAGTGCGGCGACACCAACGGACAGGGCGGCTGCAATGCAGACCAGCGCAATATTGACGGCGGAAGCCGCGGCCCCACCCTCGGACGCCATGGCCATACCCGCGAAACCCAAGACCATGATCGCGGTCAAAATACTTACCTTTTTCATCTGTTTTTTCCTCCTGAATTAATTATTATTTTGGCCTTCTTCCAAATAAATTCTCAAACCGGACAATTGATTAATGAGCATGTTCCATCGCCGCGGAAAAGTAAAGGATTGACAGTAATACAAAAACAAGAGACTGCACAATGGAAACCAGCACGCCGAGGCAAAGGATGGGCAGGGGCGCAAAATAGGCGCCGGCCAGCATAAAAAGAATAGCCAGCAAGGTCTCTTTGGCCATGATGTTGCCGAAAAGCCTGATGGACAGGGAAAGAATACGCGCCAGATGACTGATCACCTCAATAGGAAACATAAGAGGAATCAGCCAGGGAATAGGCCCGAGAAAATGTTTAATATATTTCAGGCCGTGAAATCTGAGGCCCAGGATATGGGTCGTGAAAAAAACGATCAATGTACAACCCAGGGTAATATTAAGATTGGAGGTGGGCGACATGAAACCCGGCATCAGTCCAATCATGTTGGCAACCACAATATAAATGGCAAAGGTGGCCAGCATGGGAAACATCATGCGGGCGCCTTCCTTGCCCATGTTTTCCGCCATAAAGGACTCCAGCCCCTCAACAACGGCCTCCCAGAAATTCTGGCCCTTACCGGGAATCATCTCCAATCGGCCGAGGGTGAGCTTCGGGACTATGATCAAAAATGCCATAACCAGCCAGGTATATGTCATATGGGGCGAGACGATTTTTTCCAGAAGAGTATCGCCCACAAGACCGTGTGGAATCGGCAGTCCCAATTTTGCCAGTATCAGGGAAATAAAGAGTATTGGATGTTCCATAATCTCCTAAGCAGCCTCCTTCGCAGCAAAAAAAATCTTTCCGGCCACACCCGCCGCTGTTACGGCGATGCTCAACACCACGGTTGACAAGCCTGTCAGTAAACCTAATATATGCACCAGCCGGAACTTTACGAGAATAAAAAGTATCACGGCCAGCACCGCCAATCTGGCATAATATCTGATAAAAAATTTAACCTTGGCGACTCCGAGAGTCCCGGCCAAAATTTTTACCAGATCATTTTTCAAAAAAATAAAACTTAAATTGGCAAGCAGCCCGCCGACCAGAACGCCCTTTGCAAAAGCAACGGAGAACACCAGCCCGCCGACCGCGACCAGAACCCCCAGCAGCAACCAGTTAAAAATCTGTACTTTCTTCAGTGGAAAATCCATACCCCGCACCGAAACAGACACCACGGCACCTTTTGCAAAATTCGGGCTATCTCAACCCCTGTAAGCGTTTGCAGGGGGCCGGAGATGCGAGGCATCGGACTGCGCAGCGTACTAGTCGTACGTAAGCAGGCCGATAACAAAGCAGATTCGGCGTCCCGCAAACGCTTACAAACTACAGGTCCTTCCGCTTGGCCAACATAAACAAATTCTTAAAGCCCGCCACGATACCCAAGGCCATGAACAGCAAGGTCAGCCAAGGATACGTTTTTTCATGAAAGACCTTATGATCCAGAAAGTAACCGAAGGCAAGCCCAATAAAAATGGCGGAAGCAAGATTAAGCCCGATTGTGCCGAAATCGGCCAACAGCTTCAACATCTCTTTACGATTACTGGATTTCACCTCGTCCCCCAACTCGCAGACCGCCCAACTTGGTAGCACGCCTGGGCCGCAAAGTCAACGCTTTTTTGATATTGCCCGCTGCCGCGTTCAACGGCGAACACACGTAACTTCAGGCATTAGCGCATTTTTTTGAATGCCTGCTCCGTCA
The DNA here is from genome assembly GCA_964460745.1 of uncultured Desulfobulbia bacterium. GTDB lineage: Bacteria > Desulfobacterota > Desulfobulbia > Desulfobulbales > BM004 > CAYWUR01. Next base: position 2,016 of record CAYWUR010000119.1, read on the forward strand.
TTTCAAGGGCAAAGCCCAGATCTTCCCGGCTATGAGCCGCGGAAATAAAGGCCGCCTCAAACTGGGACGGCGCCAGATAAACGCCCCGTGCCAGCATTTCCCGGTAATAACTCCCATATTTTTCCGCGTCCGCTCGCATGGCCGAATCAAAATCCGTCACGGATCCGGTTGTGAAAAAGCCGGTCATCAAAGACCCCATCCGATTCAAGACAATTTCCTGGGCATATTTATCAGCCAGCATCCCTAATTCTTCCGCATAAACGGCGGATTTACGCTCCAGTGCCTCATAAAACCCGGGTTCTTTCAGAACGTTCAAGGTGGCTATACCGGCCGCCATGGCCAGCGGGTTGCCCGAAAGGGTGCCGGCCTGATAAACCGGACCCACCGGCGCAACCAGGGACATTATTTCCTTTTTCCCGCCATAGGCGCCCACCGGCAGGCCGCCGCCGATAATCTTTCCCAGGCAGGTTAAATCCGGGCTAACGCCCAGCAACTCTTGCGCCCCGCCAAAGGAAAGACGAAAACCGGTTATTACCTCGTCAAAAATTAAAACTATACCAAGCTCCCTGGTCAGGTCGCGGAGCTTTTGCAGGAAACCGGCGGCCGGCGGCACAACCCCCATATTGCCGGCCACGGGCTCAACAATAACACAGGCAATCTCCAGTGTATCATCCCGCAAGGTTTTTTCCAGCGTTTCGATATCATTATACGGAATGGAAACGGTATTTTTAACAATATCTTCCGGTACGCCTGGACTGCCGGGAATTCCGAGGGTAATAACGCCGGAGCCGGCCTTCACCAGAAAAGAATCAGCGTGACCATGGTAGCAGCCGTCGAACTTAATGACCGCCTTTTTGCCGGTATAACCCCGGGCAAGCCGGATGGCACTCATCGTGGCCTCGGTGCCGGAGCTGACAAAACGAACCATTTCAACCGACGGCAAAGCCCCGGTCACCAGCTGGGCAAGTTCTATCTCCAGCGATGTCGGCGCCCCGAAGCTCGTTCCATTTTCAAGGGCTTTTTTGACAGCCTCCACGACCGCCGGATGATTATGGCCCAAAATCATGGGCCCCCAGGAACAAACAAAATCCACATATTCATTCCCGTCGGCGTCGTAAACCTTTGAACCGGCCGCCCTTTCAATAAAAACAGGATCACACCCCACGGACTTGCAAGCCCGCACCGGGCTGTTAACACCGCCGGGGATATAGCGCTGGGCTTCTTTAAATAAGGTCCTGGATCTATCGGTATTCATGATTACGGTCTCCTGTTGTGAGTATATTTTTATACTTCTTGTATTTTACGGACTCGTAAAAAATATCAGGGTGGCAATATAGCACGCTTGTTTTTGTTCTGTCAAAAGCAAAAAAAACGCGTGATGTTTCCCGCCGGCGTTTAAAGGCAGGATGCGGCAATTTTTTCGAACCGGTCACGAGAAAAAGGACTCGCCGAGAGCCACCCCGACCGGTAAGAGACTTGCTTACATTTTTTCTTGTCATCCGGCAGCCTGGGGGGTAATATGCAGACCTTCGGTTACATTCTGTTAATCAATTAAATTTCTTACTATCGGGAGCGTAAAATATGTCGGGAGAAAAGGTACTGCATATAACTGATGCCGATTTTGACACACAGGTCTTGAAGGCGGATATTCCATGTTTGGTAGATTTCTGGGCGCCGTGGTGCGGGCCCTGTAAAGCCATCGGCCCGGTGATTGACGAGCTGGCAACGGAATTTGACGGTAAAGTCAAAATTACCAAGATGAACGTGGACGATAGTCCTGTTTCTCCCCAGAAATTTGGTATCCGGGCCATACCCACCCTTATCCTTTTTAATAACGGCAAGGTTGCCGAGCAGGTTACCGGCGTGGTCGGCAAAACACAACTTACGGCCATGCTCAATAAAGTCCTCTGATTACAAATTCAGCCCATGAACAGCCTTGACTATCAACTCGTCATCATCGGCGGCGGGCCGGCCGGTTTAACCGCCGGTCTTTATGCCGCCAGAGCCAGACTCAAAACGCTCTTACTGGAAAAAGGCGTTTTTGGGGGACAAGTCCTGGTCACCGACTGGATCGACAATTACCCCGGCTTCCCGGACGGAATTTCCGGGTTCGAATTGATCGACAAGATGTCGGCCCAGGCCGCCAGATTTAATCTGGAAACCAAAATCGCCAATGTCACGGGCATGGAACTGACCGGGCCCGGCAAAAAACTTTTCCTGGATAACGGCGACGAACTGACCTGCCGAGCCGTTATCATTGCCACCGGCGCCCGTCCCAACAAACTGGGGGTGCCGGGCGAGGCCGAACTGACCGGCAAAGGGGTGTCCTACTGCGCCACTTGTGATGGGCCTTTTTACCGCGACCAGGAAATAGCTGTTATAGGTGGCGGCGATACCGCCGTCCAGGAAGCCGCCCACCTCACAAAATTTGCGCGCAAGGTCACCATAATTCACCGGCGGGACAAATTACGGGCGACTAAAGTCATTCAGGAAAAGGCCTTGGCCAACGATAAAATTCATTTTATCTGGAATTCGGAGGTAACCGCTATTCACGGCACGGAAAAAGTAGAGGAAATACAACTTCGCGCCAAAGACGGTACGGAAAAGGCGCTACCGGTTCAGGGTGTTTTTGTCTTGATCGGCACTATACCTAACAACGAAATGTTACCCCTTGCCGCGCTTGATATGGATGCGTGGGGTTTTGTACTGACGGACGCCGAAATGCGGACCAACATTCCAGGTGTGCTGGCTGCCGGCGATATTCGCGGCAAGACGGTCAGGCAAATCATCAACGCCGCCGGCGAAGGAGCGGTGGCAACCATAGCGGCGGAAAATTATTTGAATCAAGGAAATTATAATGCGGTTTAAATTTTTTACCTTCTTCAAGTTGTTGGCACTTGCCTTGCCCCTCGCTCTACAGCCGGGATGCACCGCGCTCCACAACATATTTTCTTTTACCTCGTTAACCGCGCGGCCGGCACCGACGAAAACGGCGGAAAGTCTTGCGGCGGCGGGCGTGGAAGATTTCAATCACGGCAGATATAACTCGGCGCTGGAAACTTTCCAAAAGCTGAAAGACCGATACCCCTTCAGCCACTACAGTCTCCTTGCCGAACTCAAGGCGGCTGACTGCAATTACTTTCTGAAAAATTACGAAGAGGCCTTGTCTCTCTATAAGGAATTTGAAAAACGGCACCCCTCAAACGAAGCCGCGCCCTATGTGGTTTTTCAAATCGGCATGTGCTACGATAAACAAATCGATACCATTGATCGTGACACCGAGAACGCCGGCAATGCCATCCAGGCCTTTTCCCGCTTGCTCAGGACTTTTCCCGCATCGCCATATAGCGAAGAGGCCCGCTTCCGCATTAAAACGGCGCAGGATTTTCTGGCCAACCACGAATTTTACGTGGCAACCTTTTATGTAAAAACCAACTCGCTTGCCGAGGCCGAAGGCCGCCTGGAATATCTTTTAAGCAATTATCCGACCAGCGCCGTCACGCCGTCGGCAAGCAAGCTGCTCGCCGACCTGAAGGCCGATAACCCGCCCAAGCGGTCATGGCGCTCCTGGGTGCCGGGCGCCGCCCTATTCGACAAACGCTGACCATGATCCGTTTACTTCTCCGGCCAACCGGCAGGAAGAGGATAATCTATTCAGGCAAACTGGAGTTCCTATCCAAAGAAACCTCCATTGCCCTGACCGGACAGATTGTGACGCACAGACCACAGCCGCTGCATTTCTCCGGATCAAACAGAACGGCCATATCGGCTCTCCGGATATAAAGCGCACCGGTGGGACATATGCCGGTGCAGACCCCGCACTGATAACATCTTTCATCGTCGCGCCGGATACTGCCGGTCAGGCTTTCCACCTTTACGCCCAGATCCTTGATATAGGCGAGACCATTTTTAACATTATCCTTATGGCCTCGGAGTTCAAGGACCATCAGGCCTTCTTCATGAGGAAGAATAGAGGCTTTCAGAATATTGAAAACGACATCGTATTGTTTAACCAGCTTGTAGATAATGGGCTGATCTATAATTCCCTTGGGAAACCTCAAAACATATATGTGGTTATTCACGGCTAGACCTCA